>RFHT01000028.1 GCA_003696835.1 Bacteroidota bacterium | reverse complement strand
CTTGAAAAGGAGGAGAGTTCTCCGGGGCAGGCGGCGCAGCCGCCTGCGAACCTTCAACTCCCCTCCTTAGGCCCATGCGCGAGTGGCGTGGTGGGATAAGGAGGGGCCGGGGGGTGGTTGACAAAAACAAAGTTTCATGCATGCTCAATGGAGGCACTATTGGGTTGTTCTCCGTTTTTTGCTGCTGGTAAATGCTGAATAGGTACCGAATTTCAATTTATCCTGTATTTTGTATTAAAATAGCTGTTTTTCTCAAGAAAGCAGCTTCATGTCTTAGAAAAGTTAGTAAGAGGCTTCTGCAAACAGGGAAATACTATTTTATTAGAAAAATGCCTCAGACTATCCCGAACTCACGTTGACTACTAATTACCTCCCTTTCACGTATCAAATCTTTGTGAACTCTGTGGCTAACCAATCAGCTCGCCTCTCCCTTGCTGCCGCCCTTTCCGGCGGCAACGCCCAGTAGCAACACCACCAGCGTGCCAATGGGGTTGAGCCAGAGGTACTCAATGAGGGGATGAAAAGCCTCGGGGGACTGCTGGCCCGGGAAAAAGAGGGCGATGCTACCACTTTCACAATGCTGGTAGAGGCTGGCAGCCACAAAAACGGCCAGCAAGCCACCGGTAAAGCCCAACATGGCACTGCCAGCCGTGCTGCGTTTGACCCACACCAATATAAACACCCCCAGAATGGCCCCGTAAAAGTAGCTGCCCACCTTATTGATGAGTTCAATGATGGATTCGGTTTCTCCAAAAACAATGGCCGAAAGGGTGGCAAACAGGCCCCAGCCCAGGGTAGTCAGGCGCGAAATGCGCAGGTAGTGGGCCGGGCTTTTCTCCTGCCGGTGCAGCCGCTTGTACCAGTCCATCACGCTCACAGTAGCCAGGGAGTTGAGCATACTGTCTATGCTGGAAAGTGCCGCGGCCAGAATGGCGGCTACCATCAGGCCCAGCATGCCGCTGGGTAGCTCGGTAAGCATAAACCAGGGAAAGACGTAGTTGGTGTCGTTGCGCGAGCTGTGCATATCGGCTTCCAGCCGGTGTATTTCGGCCTTTCTCAGCCGCTGGGCCTCCTGGTCCAGGGCAATGAATTCCTGTCGTAGGGTTGCATCCTCCCCGTAGTGCAACATGCGCGTAGCGGCCTGCTTGCGTGCAGCGTGCACCTCCCGGAATTGGTCCTCATTGCTACAGGAAGCCGGGCCTGCCTGCTCCGCATCCGGAATGAACAAAAGCGGATGGTCGGCAAAAATGAAAAAAACGTACATCAGGGCGCCCAGCAGCAAAATGAAAAACTGCATGGGAATCTTGACCATCGCCGACAGCATGAGCGAAGCTTTGGCGTCGCCCAGCGAGCGAGCCGTGAGATAGCGCTGTACCTGCGACTGGTCGGTGCCAAAATAAGAAAGCATGAGGAACAGTCCGGCCAGCAGGCCGCTCCAGAGGTTGTATTTGCTGGAAGGATCAAAACTCAGGTCGATGGTGCTGAGCTTGCCGGTTGTGCCGGCCAGGCTGAGGGCATCGGGAAAGGAGACGGGTATGTGGTACACCATCCACCCAAAACAAAAGACCAGCCCCAGCATCATCAAAGCCATTTGCTTCACATCGGTGCGGATAACCCCCGTAATGCCACCCAGCATGGTGTAGAGCGTGGCCGAAATACCAATGATGACAATGGTGAGCTGCAGCGGCAGATGCAGAATAAGGCCCAGCAGGTAGGCAGGAGCAGCAATGGCAATGCCCAGGGTGGCCCCACGCGAAAACAGGAAGAGAAAGCTCGTGGCCAGGCGCATCCTCAGGCCAAAACGGCGCTCCAGCAGCTCATAAGCGGTAAAAGCCTTGAGCCGGTAGTAATAGGGCACCAGGGTGAGGCACAAAATGACCATGGCAATGGGCAGGCCCAGATATACCTGTATAAAGCGCATGTCGTACATGTAGGCCTGGCCCGTGGTGCCGATAAAGGTAATGGCCGATGCCTGCGTGGCCATGATTGACAAGCCCATGGCCCACCAGGGCATGCTCCTGCCCGCCAACAGCAGATCCTCCACCTTGTTGGTACGGCGGTTGTGCCGGGTGCCGTCCCAGAGGGTATAGGCAAAAAATATGAACAGGATGATCCAGTCAAGAGCACTCATGCTTGCGGCAGGCTAAAGCGTCTGAACGAGCTGCCAATATACAGAAAATATGAAAGCAGCTGCGCCCGGCCCGCTACTGCCCTGCTCCTCAAAAAAAACAGCTGACCCCGTAGGAGCCAGCTGAGCACATAAAAGCACCTCGTGTTCACCTCTAAAATTCGCGCCCTCTGAGCATGCCGTGCCAGTACAGGCGGGGCAGGCCGTAGGCCTTGAGAGCGTACATGCTGTAGCGCTCCTTGCCCTGGTCAAAGGGGAAAGATTCCTTGGGTTGCTTGTTGTAGTCAAACTCGGCCAGAATGAGCTTGCCGTAACCCGTAACCAGCGGGCAGGAAGTGTAGCCGTCGTAAGCCCCCTGCAGTGGCAAGCCGTGCATGTAGGCCAGCAGGTTTTGTACCAGCAGGGGCGCCTGCTTGCGTATGGCAGCTCCCGTTTTGGAGGTGGGCAGGTTGCTGCAGTCGCCGCAGGAAAATACATTGGGGTAGCGCACGTGCTGCATGCTCTCTTTATCTACTTCTACCCAGCCGCTGCTGGCTGCCAGCGGGCTGGTTTTGATGAAATCCGGCGCGCTCATGGGAGGCGTTACGTGTATCATGTCGTATTTCATGCTCACCTTTTCGCCCGTAGCCAGGTTTTCAAACTCGGCTTCCTTCGCCTTGGCGTCTATGGCGGTGAGGTTGTGCTGGTATTTGGTGATAATGCCTTTGCGTTCAATGATCCTGTTGAGGGAAGCGGCATATTTTTTTACCCCAAATATACCCCCGGAAGCCGACGCAAATATGACCTCGGATTCGCTGCGCACATTAGATCTGCGAAAATAATCTTCGGCCAGGTACATGATCTTCTGGGGGGCGCCCCCGCATTTGATGGGGGTGTTGGGTTGGGTGAAAATGGCTTTGCCACCTTTGAAGTTGCGAATGTTTTCCCAGGTAGAGTTTACCGACTCGTAGGAGTAGTTGCTGCACACACCTGTGCCGGGTTTGCCCAGGCTTTCTACCAGGCCGGGAATTTTATCCCAGTCAATTTGTATGCCGGCCGCCACGACCAGGTAGTCGTAAGTAACCGTATCGCCACCAGCAAGGGTTACACTGTTGTTTTCTGGGTCAAACGACGCAACGGCATCTTTGATCCAGGTAGCCCCTTCGGGAATGAAGTCGGCTTCGTCTCTTTCTGATACCTCGCGGTCAAATACGCCAGCTCCTACCAGGGTCCAGATGGGCTGATAGTAGTGTTTCTCACTGGGTTCGACGATGGCAATTTCGGGAGGACTGGCCTGTTTGGCCAGCAGGGCCGCAATGCTGATACCGGCCGTGCCGCCTCCAACTATGAGCACTTGATGATGAGCCATAAGATTTGATTTTAGGGAATTGAGTAATAGGAAATTGGGTTTATAAATTTTTGCCCAGCTTTTGACCTAGCACGGCCAAAAAGCCCAGGGCTTTTTTCATATCGGGATGGCGCATGGCGCGAAACAGCCCCAGGGGCCCCAGGGGCTTGACAGGAGCTGCCTGACTTTCTTTGAGTGCCTGCATCATGTCTTTGAGTAGCTTCAGGCTTTGCTCGTCGGGCAGGTGGCCCTGCTCGTAGGCTTCGTCCAGCATGTCAACGCCCATAGCCACCATTTCGGGGGCACGTTTGGCCATTGTCAGCAGCTCTTCGAGCTTTTCCACCATTTCGGGTGCGGTGAGCTTTTCGGCCAGGTGCAGGGCAGTTTGCAGGCGCTGGTCGATGTCCACGCCGCGCTGCATAGCGCGGGCAGCAGTTTCGTCGGCCATGTCGGTAACCATGCTCAGGGTATCGGGAAGCTGGT
>RFHT01000027.1 GCA_003696835.1 Bacteroidota bacterium | reverse complement strand
TTGATGTTGAAGAGGTTGGGCGCATTCAGTCCACCGGCCGTAGCCATGGTGTTGGAGTGGTAGTCGTTGATGCGCAGGTTGCCCCCAACGTTGGCATTGAGAGATACATCTCCCAGGTGCTTGTCATATTGCAGTAGGAATTCAAAGTTGTCTTCGCGTCCGTTGCGCACGACTTCCGAGTAGGAATCCTGGTCCAGGCCACCTGAAGCAATGCGCTCCTCTACCCTCACGGTGTAGTTGTCGCGGCGGGCTACCCCTTTGATGGACAGGTGGTCGGTAATGTTATAGGTGAGGCTGATGTTACCGAAGTAGCGGTCGCGGCTGTCGGTAGAGTAGTTTTCATACACGCTGAAGAAGGGGCTGTCCCAGTACAGCGGGCGCAGGTTGGTGGCAGAGCGGATGTTCCAGGAGCGGAAAGTCCCGTCCTCATTGCGGTAGTCGCGCAGGCGATCTATGTCGAGCTGGCGCTGGAACCACTGGTTGAAGGAGAGGGCGGGGTTGTTGCCCACGTAGCCAAACTGCGGACGACCATGCCCATTGGTATTGGAGATGTTGACATTGGCAGCCAACTCCAGGCGGTCGCTCAGTTTGGTGCTTGCATTGAGGTTGATGTTGTTCCGCTTGAGGCTGGAGTTGGGGAATACACCAGTTTGGTCAACATTGGTGTATGACAAGCGGAAGGAGGTGTTTTCATTACCGCCAGCAAAGGATACGTTGTTGTTGAAGGTTACTCCCGTTTCGTAGAAGTTTCTCACGTTGTCGGGATGAGCAGTGAGGGGAACTTCCTTGCCATAGTCAGGCGTGCCGGGATACCAGGTCCACCAGGGGCGATAGAGGGTGCCATCGATTTTGGGGCCCCAGCTTTCGTCAGCTGAGAAACGCAGCACCTTGTACTCGCGTCCATCTACGGGGTCTATTGCGGTTTCCCACTCCTGGGTATATCCACCGGCATACTCATTCTGATAGTCAGGCATGATATACACATTGTCAAAGGACACGCTGGAGTTGAAGTCCACTCCAATTCCCTGACGGCGGGTTCCTTTCTTGGTGGTAACGAGGATCACCCCACTGGCAGCGCGGTTGCCGTAGAGGGCCGTAGCTGCCGGGCCTTTCAGCACGGTGATGCTTTCCACATCGTCCATGTTGATGTCCTGGGCGATGTTGCCATAGTCATTTCCGCGGTAGGAATCGGAGAAGTTGGCGTTGGAGATGGGCGTACCATCTACCACAAAGAGGGGCGAACCACCAGTGAGCGAGTTGGCACCCCGTATGCGGATGTTGGCACTGCCGCCAAGGCCGGCACCGGTAGCGCTGGAAACTTGCACACCGGCCACTTTACCTGCCAGGGCACTCACCAGGTTCTGGTCGCGTACTACGGAGGCTTTGTCGCCGGATACTTCCTGGGCTGCATAGCCCAGCGAGCGCTTTTCGCGGTTGATGTTCAGGGCCGTTACAATCACCTCGTCCAGCACATAAGCTTGCTCAGACAGGGATACATTAACGACTTCCCCGGTAATGGGTACTTCTTTGGTTTCCCGCCCAACAAAGGAGAATACCAGGGCGGTAGCGTCTTCAGGAGCTTCCAATGAAAATTTGCCATTTTCATCTGTATAAGCACCCACGGTTGTGCCCTTCACCAAAACAGCAACCCCTTGTAGCGGCGAGTTATCCTCGGCCTGAGTTACTGTTCCGCTTACCCTTTTCTGCGCCAATGCGAAATTGAGCGACAGGGCACAGGCTGTGAACAATAATAAAAGTCTTTTCATAAATAAAACATGTTAAAGTTTTGAAAATACTTGTTCCTATCCTAATAGGCGTACGAAAGAACGTGCTGCTGCAACACCTTGCAGCAGCGGTATGCTTATCACTTTCGGCGGCATTTTTTGTGCCGCCTCAGTGGCGTAATCCTCATGTCAAATACCTTATTTCCGGGTAGTTAGCCAGATGCTTTTTTTTCTCTTTGATAGAGACCACAGCATCCCCCCCCCATTGATACGTGCATATCTGTCGGCCAAACTTTACATTGTCACTACTGTGAACCAATGATAAAACTCATGTTAACGATTTTCGCAAAAGTAAAGGTTTTTCTGAACTTGTCAAATAATCGTATGCCAAATTTTAGTGCAAACAAGCTTCAGTGTGTGTAACTTTAGTTTTTTTATGAGGTTGCCTAAATGGATACTTTTAATCATCTAACTTATTTGTAACGAGGTAGTTATAAAAAAGGCTGCCCCCAAAAATGGATTTTTTTTCACTTCCTATCGCATAACAACTATTTTTTTGGGGTAATTTATGTACAAATTTAATGTTGGAAATCTGCCTGTAATATTTGAAGCCCTTTTCAGTAGAAATGCCCTGGTGGTCGGGTAGTCAAAAAGTTGTTACTCAGCTGAATATCGGAAAATGGAAGGTTTTTTTCTTCACTCCCACAAACGATTCGTAACTTTGGGGCGTTTTATAGGGCGTTAACCATTGAGTATGCTTCGTACCACTTTTCTTCGCTGCTTGTTCCTGCTGTGTGCCTGCCTGTTACAGTTGCCTCTTTTAGCCCAGGTGGAGATCAATGTCAAACTAAATAGCAGGGCATCGGCCCTGCAAGCATGGCTGGATGCGCAGACGGGGCGCGAAATACCTCCCGGCCAGGCTGAGCGGGCGCTGCTACAGCAGCATGCCTTTGTGGCAGATATTCGCTTTGTGCAGCCCCTTTCACCCCGGCCCGCCAGCCGGCGGGCCACGGCGCTGGAAGGCATCTACAGCCTGCGCTTTGCCCCGGGCCGCTCTGCTGCTCAGTTGCTGGCCGAGCTGAGCAGCAGCCCTGCCGTTGAATGGGTAGAGGAAAACCGCCAGCTGGGCCTGGACCATCTGCCGCCCTCTCCTCCCTCCAAAACCCCCCGCCCGGGCCTGCTCCAGCTCACCGCCGATCCCCCCGCCGACGACTCCATCGCCAGCCAGTGGTACCACCGCTTCATACGCACCTTTGAAGCCTGGAAGCTTACCCGCGGCAGCAACCAGGTGCGCATAGGCGTTATCGATACAGGCCTGGACTACACCCACCCCGAGTTTGAGGGCCAGCTGGCCCTCAATGCCGCCGAAGACCTCAACGGAAACGGCAGCTTTGAGCCCTGGCCCGCTAATGTGATGCGCAATGGCTTAAGCGGCGACTTCGACGGGCAGGACAACGACGGCAACGGCTATGCCGATGACGTCATTGGCTATGACTTTACCCACCAGCCCCGTAGCCCTTTCGGCGGCGATTACCTCTTTGAAGACCCCGATCCCCTGGATGAAAACAACCACGGTACCCTGGTTTCGGGCATCATTGCAGCTCGTGCCGACAATGGCTGGGGGGGAGCCGGTATCGCCCCGGATTGCCGCCTGGTGGCCTTGCGTGCTTTCAGCGCCTCAGGTATAGGCGAAGATGACGACATCGCACGGGCCATCGTATATGCCACCGACAACGGCATACGCATCCTCAATTTCAGCTTTGGCGACATTTACCCCTCCCAAACCCTGCGGGCAGCCATTCAGTACGCCTTTCGAAGGGGAGTAGTGATGATTGCTTCGGCAGGAAACGGCACGGGCGATGAACTCCACTATCCCTCTGGCTTCAACGAGGTGATTTCGGTTTCGGCTACTGCCGCCGACCTGGCCAACAACTTCGAATTTCTTTGGCCCCTGAGCAGCTATGGTGTGACGGTGGACCTGGCTGCGCCCGGCTCAGGTATTTTTACCTCTGTGGTGCAGGACACCGCTGCCGACGGCACCATAAAGCGCTTTGACAGCCCCAGCGGTACCAGTACGGCCGCGCCCATGGTGACGGCCACGGTGGGCCTGCTCTTTTCCCTGCGAAATCAACTCAGCCCCCAACAGGTGCGCGGCATACTCACCTCCTCTGCCGACGACATCTCCGACGAAGGCTGGGACCACTTTACCGGTGCGGGCCGCCTCAATGTGGAGCGTGCACTCAGGGTGGTGGGGGCCTCCAATGTGGAGATCGTTTCGCCCGATAATGATGGCGGCAGCGCCGCCGATACGGTCTATGTGGTGGGCACTGTGCTCGACCCCGAGTTCAGCCACTACCAGCTCGACTTTCAGGCCGGGGTGGAAGGGGCAGCAGACTGGACCCCCATTGTAAGCGACCAGCGCTACCAGACCTTTCGCGACACCCTGGCCAGGTGGTACGTGGCCGACCTGCCCGAGGGGGAATACACCCTGCGCCTGCAACTGGCCAAAACCAACGGCAGCACGGCCGAAGACCGCATACGCTTCCTGCGCGATCTCAGTCCCCCGGAAACCCAGATTATTCGCACTGTAAACGTGTGGGACGACCAGCTGCGCAAAATGTTGTTTGTCTTTCGGGCCTCCGACCAGGCCCGGCATGTGCTGCATCTCAGGCCCAAAGGCAGCACGGAATTTACTCAGCTTGAATACGACCGAATAACCCGCAACGGTGAATTTTTACTGGGTACAGAAGTGCTCTCGGCAGGAGAGTACGAGTATTTCATCCAAAGTACCAACTACGCCGGGCTCACTGCCCAAACCCCCCTGCAAACCTTCTACTTTGAAGGAGGGGCCCTCAATACCAGTGGCCTGGACAAGCTCCGCTACCACCTGCCCATGGGCCGCATGATCAACCAGACCTTTGACTTTGATGCCGACGGCCTGCGCGAAGTGGTGATGACCGAATTTGATGACCGGCTTTCGTTGAGCAGGTTGAAGTTTTTTGAATACCAGGGAGGAAGTTTTTCCCCCGTAGATTCCCTGGACTTCAAACCTGTGCTCATTGCTAAGGATGTGGCGGATGCTGATGGTGATGGATTGTTGGAATTGCTGTGCTCGGTAAACGATTCCACCTATATATTGGAGCAGGCTGCTGAAAACGAGTTCCCCAAAACAGAAATTTTTAAAGAGGAGGGCAATGAGCGTTTTGCCGCCCGTTTTGCCGATACCGATGAGGACGGCAGCCTGGAACTCATCATGAAGGACTTTGAGCACTACTATATTTATGAACGCAATGGAGATAACTATGAGGAGGTGGCTAAACTGGAAAATGTCAGCCCTGACAATTCCGGCTCCAATGCCCCCCGGGTATTGGTGAGTGATTTTGATATGGATGGCAAAACCGAAATTGTGTACCAGGACTTCGACGGCGATTTGCTGGTGTACGAGCATGTTTCTGGTAATGAATATGCCCATACTTTTACCGATACCACTTACCTCATCAAAGAGGAAGCGGGTAGCTACCTCACTCAAGGAGACTTTGACGGCGATGGGCAGCAGGAGTGGCTGGTAGCCCTGCACACCTCCAACAAGCGCAACGACGACTTCGAATACACCCCCCTGTATTGGTGGATACGCATTTTTAAAAGCCAGGCCAATGACCAGTATGAGGTGGTATGGGAAACCTATATGTATGATGTGGACAATAGCAACTTCAATGCGGCTACGGCTGGCAACCTGGACGAAGACCCGGCCGACGAGATTGTACTCACTACCTTTCCCCGCACTTACCTCATCGACTACACAGGCACGAACTATGAATACAGCTGGTTCATGTATGGCAGCCTGGCCACCCATCACCTCATTGCCGACCTGAACGAAAACGGCATAGCTGAGCTGGGCCTGGGCCTGGGCGATACCACGGTTTTTTATGAAAAACGCATCAGCTACAAGGGCCCTCAGCCCGTGACCAGCCTGGAGGGCAGTGTGCTGGGCCCAAACAGCACCCTGCTGCAGTGGCAGCCCGTAAGTAATGCCAACGAATACCTCATTTACCGCGGCATCTTGCAGCCGGGCAACAACACCATTAGTTTTGCCCTCATTGACTCCACCCAACAGAGCAGCTATATCGACGCCCAGGCGGCATTTGGCCACACCTACTTATACCTGCTGCGCAGTAAAAACCCGGCTTTAACGCCTCAGAGGGGCGAGTTTGACCTCTTTCAAACCAACTTTGCCATTTTGCGCCCCCATCCCAATGTGCGGCTCGACAGCGTGCAGGTAGCAGGTCCCCGCCAGCTGGAAGCTTTTTTTGACCAGCCCGTAGTGGACCGTAAGTCTGACAAATCCTGGTTCAAGCTCAACAACCGCCACACCCCTTCGGCCCTCACCGCTACCCGCAACCGCAACCGCTTGCTCATTACCTTTGCCGAACCCTTTCAGCCGGGGTTCAACCAGCTGGTGGTAGATACCCGCTTCACCGATGCCGAAAACGGCCGGCTGGACCCGGCCACGGCCGTACACGCCTTTACCTACGAAGAGGAAGAGGAAAACCGCCTCATCCTCACCCAGTGGGAAGCCGAAGGCGACAAAGCGGCGGTGCTGCACTTTAATTTTCCCCTTACTGAATCGGCCCTGGACTCCAGCAATTATGAGCTGGCCCCTTACGGCAAGGTGCTGGCCGTAGCCTGGGCTTCGGATGCCGAAGATGCCGTAAAGGTGCAGTTGGAAGATGCCCGCATCGGTGCGCTGGGCTACGCTGTATCCATCACTGTAAAGAATGTGTGTGCCGTGAACGAAGTGTGTATAGGGGAGGAAGGCAATACGGCTACCTTTTCCTCCCATAAAGACGACCTCTCCGAGGTATTTGCTTACCCCAATCCCGTACGGCCTCACCAGCTGTTTGAGGGCATGCGATTTGCCAACCTCACCCGCCAGGCCAAAATCAAAATCTACACCCTTTCGGGTCGCCTGGTCAATGAGCTGGAAGAAACCGACGGCGACGGAGGCGTACAGTGGGATATGCGCGACAAAAGCGGCAGGCGCATTGCCCCGGGCATTTACCTCTACCACGTCACCACCGAGCAGGAAGGGGTGGAAGAGGTGTTGCGAAAGTTCTCCGTGGTGGA
>RFHT01000251.1 GCA_003696835.1 Bacteroidota bacterium | reverse complement strand
TGCACAGCCGTGCCACGCTGCCCGCCCCAGTTGCAAACTGGCGCGGGCGGGCGGGCTGCATGTACAAGTATGTTTCCGAAAACCCCGGGCAAAAGCCACGGGGCAAAGGAACCTTCTACAGCCCGGCTTCCGTTCCGGGCTTATGGCATCCAGCAGCTTTTTCCTCCAAGCCCTCAATACACATACATGGGATTGGTGAGCACCCACTCCACCCATTGATCTCCCAGCCTGAGCGCAGCCACCATGCGGTAATTTCCCTTATGGCCCCTGGGATCAAAAGAGTAGGTGTATGAAGGACCTTGCCGATCCACCAGTTCCCCATCACGCATGAGTTGAAACCGCACCGGAAAAGGCGAAAAGGCCCTTATTTGCTGCACCTCTTCTCCCTTCACCGAGTCGCCCATGATGCCCGTGAGCTGGCCCCCGGCCTTTTCGGCAAAAAACTGGAAACCCGAAGCTTCCGCCAGGCTTTCAAAGGCGATGTAGGCATGGCCCTTGAGCAGGTGCTGCTTGAGCTTAGCGGCCGAGAGGCTGTCGCTGAAAATGTGGGTGTTGACGAATTGGAAGGAGTGGAAATAGGTGTCCAGTCCCAGGCGGAAGGCCCATTTTTCACTGCCGGCCGGGTCCAGCAGCCAGGCTTCCAGCCAGCCTGGCTGCTTCAGGGCCAGGGTTTTGGCATTGGGCCCTACCCATTCCACCTGGCCGCCGGGCACATAGCGGGCGCGCAGGCTTTGGTTGTCGTGGGCGTCCACGGCCGCCATGCCAATGATGCGGCGGTGCTGGTTGAGCGAATCCCACAGGGCCCAGATGGCGGGTTGGGGGTCGTACAGCTCGCGGTACACCCAGTGGCGGTAGGGCCCGCCATTGATGAGGGCATTGAGCAGGAAAGGGAATAAGTGTGTTTCATCCTTGAGGTCAGTGTGTATGTTGTAAATTTCCATGCCCTGGTAGTAGGGATTGTCCCAGGCATGGGCTTCTTCGCTGTGCACGTACAGCAGCATGCCGCCCTGGCTCACCACCGATTTCATCAGGCTGTCTGCCGGCAGCTGCCAGTTGAGTACGGTAGGGCGCAGGGGCGTTACCATCATACCGCCCGATTCGGTGCCGCTTTCCATGAGCACGCCCTCATACAGCCCCTGGTAGGCACGGGGGAAGGTATCCAGGGCCGAGCGCTTATGGTCCGAAAAAAAGATATACTGCAGGCCGGCCTCTTTGGCTGCGGGCAGGATTTCGTCCAGCGTACCCCGGCTGTCGTGCGACCAGTAGCTGTGGCTGTGCAGCACGCCTTTGTAGTCGGTCAGTTCAATTTTTTGTGGCGGTTGGCGGTAGGATTGCCAGAGAGTGGAGCGGGCTTTTTCCAGTTTGGGGTAACGAACCCAGCGCTTGTAACAGGCGGGCGCCATGAGCAGCATTCCCAGCAGCGTCAGCAGGGCCAGTAAGGCCAGCAGAATTTTGAGACTTTTGAAGAGAAAAATTTTCATTTGCTTGTGGCTGGGGAAGGAGGTTCATCAGGAGCGGGGCTTTGCTGCATCAGGTTGAGCGCTTCCTCTATGAGGATTTCTCCCGTCATTTCGCCCAGGCTGGTTTCAGTAATGTAGCTGTAGCGTTTAAAGCTGTTGTAATCCACTTTGGAAAGGATGTACCCAAAGCCGTCGTTCATGAGGCCAAAGAGGAAATTTTGCTGGCCGTTCATCTTGCGTTTGAGGTAGTAGCCAATGTTGGGCAGGGCTTCGCCGGGGATGGTGAGCACCTGGGCCGTGCCGATATTGAGCAGGTTGAGCTGGGTGCTGATGCTGTCGGCGGGCGTACCGGCGGTGTGTATTTGCAGGGGAGAGTGGGTGAGAATAAACCGCATGAGGGGAGACTCTACCGGAAAGCTGATGGTTTTGGCCCTGCAAAAGAGGGAGGGGTTTTCCTGCAGGGGTACTTCCTCCAGCAGGCGCAGGGCCTCATCGGCCAGCAAATACCCAATGCGCTTGCATTCTTCCCAGTCATTGGCTTCGCTGCCGTCATCGCGGCGATTATCGGCAGTGACCATGCCGCCCAGGGCACCGTTTACAAACAGGGCCATGCCATCGGTGCGGGCTTCAATGCGCTCGTAAAGGGGGCCGCAGAGGTCGGGGCTGAGGATACCCCGGCTGTTGCCCAGCACTTCAGGGTGTATGGCGTAGTTCACCAGGGTGGCAATGACCTTGCCGTCTTCCTTGCCGATGGCCTGTATCACATTGCAGCGGGGGTCGTAGAGCTGTGGGGCGTAATAATTGTAGGCAATGCGGCCTTTGGCTTCCCCTTCGGCAATTTTCAGCTTTGCCGGGGCCAGCTTGTCGATGGCTTCGTTAATGGCCGCAGCTACCTCTTGTACACACCAGTCCAGATAAGCCAGGTCGGCGCCGGTTTCTCCCTTTTCGTTGGGGAAAGCATAGGCATCGGGCCCACTGTGGGTGTGGGTAGCACCGATGAGGATGTGTTCGGGCGGAATGCCCTTCACCAGGGCCCGCGAGCGGTTGCCCAGGGCTGCTGGCCATCCCAGGTTGTCGATCACTGCTACGGCAAAGCGGGTTTCCCCTTTCTCGAAGGCCACGGCCCGCACAAAGAGATCGCCCAACTGGCGTTGGGCGGGTTTGGGCATGCCCACCCCACCCGATACTGGTAGTAAAGGGTGGGGCGTGAGCACGCGCTTGGCAGCGCCTACTTTCAGTTGCTGGGCGGCCATATCACTCAATCCGTACACCGCCAGCAAACCGATCAACAGGGCCATTTGTTTCACCAAAAACAATTTCATGCTTTTACCAGGGTTTGCCCGTTCCTTGCAGCAGCCACATCTTGGCCCATTCGCTATTGCCTTCTCCGTAGGGAGTAGCCTCCAGTTTGCTAATGGCCGCCGTAGCATTTTTGGAGTTGAAGTTGAGTTCATCCTGCGAATAGGCAAAGCGTACCGGCAGCACCGGGCGTACCGTAGCCGGACCAGCCTGCAGAGCCGGGAGGCCCGTACGGCGGTAGTCTGCCCAGGCTTCTGCAGCAGCTGTCCAGCTAGCGATCCATTTCTGTTCAATAATTTGTTCGAGGGTGCCGTTGTAGGCGGCCGGCCCCGCGATGTAGTCGTTGTATTGGTTGCCCACAGCCCAGGCGTCCAGAGAGGCTTTTACCCCAGCTTCATAAAAAGCCTGTGCCCCTGCGCCTACGCTCCAGCCTTTGAAGGCTGCTTCGGCCAAAATAAAATTGACCTCAGCAGCCGACATCAGCCGGGCTTTCAAGAGCGGGCCAGAGGGTTCGCGGTACATGTCGTTGAGGTGCGAAACGTGGGGGTTGTTGGGCGCCTGCTCCAGGTTGGGGTTGAGGTTGTAGGCCTGGGGCACGGTGGACCAGGCGGGGGGCAGCCCCACGTATTCGGGATCGGAGTCGATGGGGTAGCCAAAGAGGGCTTCGTAATCATCGGCCACATTTTTAGCTACTTTGCGCACACCGTTTTCAATCACATCCGTATCGTCGGGCAGAGACTCGTCCACCACAATGGGAATGGCAATTTTGGCCGCCCATACGCCCAGGCGGGGGTCGTTCAGGGCCTGAAGGCTTTCCACCAGGGTGGCACACATTTTCAGGCGGCGGAAGTTGCTGCCGCCCGTGCCGTCAAAGACGGTGTTTTGCGGCCAGGAGTCGGTGCTGCTGGTGCCGGGATAATCCACCAGGGCGTCGTCGCTGGCATCCAGCGGCAGGGGGTAGGTGGCCGGGTCGTTGGCTATTTTTTCAATACCAGCTTTGGCCGTGGCGGGGTCCTTTTCCGAAATGCGCATGTAGTAGCGCAGAGCCAGGGCATTGGCAAATTTGCGCCAGCGGCTCACATCGCCGCTGAACAGCACATCCTGGGTGGCGTTGATGTCGGCATAATCAGTTTGGTTTTTGGAAAGCAGGGTATTGGCCCGCTCCAGGTCGGCCAGTATGCCGGTGTAAATGTCGGCCTGGGAATCAAAGGCCGGCTGCAGGTTGGCCTCCCCTCCCAGCTCGCCCTTCAGGGCAGTAGAGTAGGGGGCATCGCCCCACAGGTCGGCAATCATGCCAAAGGTATAGGCCTCAATGACCAGGGCCACGCCCTGGTGAAACTCCAGGCCGGCAGCCTCAGCTTTGGCATAGAGCTCGCGGGTGTTGCGGGCAATGCCGTAAAAACCCGACCAGCTGCGGCCATTCCATTCGTAGGAATTGTGGCTGCCCGACCAGCCGTCTTTCTGGGTGTGCTGCATCACCCCGGCCAGGTCGCCATAGCCCAGGCCCACCACATTCTGGGCCGTCTGGGTAATAACCGTGCTCATCAGCAGATTGGGGTGGGCATTGGAGGGGTCCACCCCATTGGGGTTGATGTTCAGTTCGTCCAGGTCCTTACAAGCACCCAGCATAAGCAGGGCCAGTATGACCGGAAGGCAGCGATATATTTGCTTGTTCATGGTAGTTGATGGTTTAATGGCTAAAAGGTGAGATTAAGTTTGAATCCAATGGGCAGCACCCAAGGCTCTAGGTTGTAGCGCTCAATGCCCTGCTTGAACTGCGTTCCCCGGTTGCCGGAGGATGCTTCGGCCTGGAAGGCCCGCTCGGGATCAACGCCTATGCCGGCTTTGGTCCACAGTACAATGTTGCGGCTGAAGACGGCCACATTCAGGTCCTTGATCAGGCCTACTTTCTCCACCAGCCTGGCCGGCAGGCGGTAGCTGAGGGAGATGTCGCGCAGCTTCACAAAATCCGAATCGAACAAAGAAGCGCTGGCAAACTCCCAGGGGTAGCTCACGATGTAGGGGTAGAAGGGAATGGGGTTGTTTTCGCCCAGGTTTTCCACATAGCTGCCATCTGGTAGCTGTACCACGCCCGGCACAAACACCCCGTCGTAGAGGGTAACGCCACTGAAGTTTTCGGGAAAGCCCCCCAGAGAGGCCGAAGGCCCGCCTACCACGTGGAAGCCATTCTTGATGTATTTGTCCTCATTGGCCACCAGCCAGTCGCGCAGCTCTTTGCCCGTTCTGCCTTCAGGATTAATCAGCTGATCCATCCAGTGCTGGGAAATGACATTTTCGGCCATGTAGCGGTAGGTTTGTGAAATAAACTGCCCGCCTTTGCGCCAGTCGATGGTGAAGTTGAGGGTGAAATCGCGCCAGGTGATGGAGTTTTGTACCCCCAGAATGAAGTCGGGGTTATAGTTGCCCACCTTGTTGCGGGTATCTTCCACCTCAATTTCGTCCCATTCAAAGGTACCGGGGTTGAGGATGGGGTAGCCAAAGTAGGGGGAGTTGGGGTCTTCTACGGTGCGGACCTTGGCATCATAGATGTCGCCAATTTCCTCGCCGGCGTAGGTCCAGGCGCCGCCTTTGGCGTCGCTCCAGAATTTGATGAGGTCTATGCCCTCGGCAATTTCATCCAGGCGGGTGCGGTTGCGGGTAAAGTTGGCGTTGATGTCCCACTGCAAGCTGGCGGTGCGCACCGGCGTTACGCCCAGCAGTACCTCCCAGCCCCTGCCGGAGATGAGGCCTGCATTGATGTTGATCTGGTCGAAGCCCGAAGAGCTGGAAATGGGAATGTTGCGGATGATCTGGTTGCGGTTTTCCACCTCGTAATAGGTCGCATCTATGCGCAGGCGGTTGTTGAGCAGGCGCAGGTCCAGCCCCAACTCCCAGGAAGTGGCCTCTTCAGGCTTGAGGTTGGGCGTGAGGATGGTACCCGACTTGGTCAGGCGGATAGATTCCCCCCACTGCCCGATGTTGCCATAGACGGGAAACAACTGGTAGGGCGCAGCGTCATTGCCCACTTTGGCCCAGCCTCCGCGCAGTTTAAAGAGGTTGACCATGCTGCCAAAGTTGACCATCTCATTGAGCAGCAGACTAAGCGAAGCCGAGGGGTAAAAATAGGAGCGGTTTTCCGGGGGCAGGGTACTCGACCAGTCGTTGCGGGCGGTGAGGTCGAGGTAAATCATGTCCCTGAAAGAAAGGTTGGTCATGCCATAGAGGCTGTAAATGGCCTTTTGCGACCAACTGCTGGAGTAGTCCAGCGCCCCGGAAGAGATGTTGCTGATGGTGTACACATTGGGCACAATGAGGCCGGCCGAGGGCTTGGAAGAATTGGTGACCGACGAAGCCCGTATGTAGAGGTAATTGCCACCAGCCGAAGCCGTAATGCCAAAGAGGTCCGTTTGTTTGTCAAAAGTAGCCAGGAAGTCGATGTTTTGCTCGTAGTTTTCCAGGTCGGTGATGCCATAGGCCCCGTTGTTGGTTTCGCGTGTGTAGCTGGGGGCAATTTTTCCCTCCCGCTTTTCATTAAACTTATCCAGCGAATAGCGGGCCATGAGTCCAAACTCAGGGGTGAGCTGCAGCTCGCCCTTTACATTGCCAAACACCCGGTCGCGCATAAAACTGTTGTTCACCTCATAGGCCAGGAAGTAGGGGTTGTTGTACACCCCATTGGCGGGCGTGCGCTGCTGTATGCCCTCCTGCCCCGGCTCCCAGTAATCGCGCAGCTCGCGTATGTCGGT
>RFHT01000250.1 GCA_003696835.1 Bacteroidota bacterium | reverse complement strand
CTGTCACCTTTCCGCTCCACAGCACATTATCGGCCAGCAGCAGCCCGCCCTGCCGCATTTTGGGCAGCAGCATGTCGTAGTAGGCGGGGTAGCTGCCCTTATCGGCATCGATAAACACCAGGTCCAGGCTTTCGTTCAGCTGGGGGATGAGCTGCAGGGCGTCGCCCAACCGCTGCTCGATCTGGTGTTCGCGCCCGGCCTCCCGGAAGTAGGGCTGGCTGATGTGCTGCAGTTCGGGATTGAGTTCCAGGGTAATGAGGCGACCCTCAGGCGCCAGGCCTTCGGCCAGGCAGAGGGCGCTATAGCCGGTGTACGTACCCACCTCCAGTATGCGCCGGGGGCGCATCAGGCGCGAGAGCATGGCCATTAGGCGGCCCACTACCACACTGGAAAGCATGCGGGGGTAAAGGGCTTTGAGGTGTGTATCCCGCCTGAGGCGGGCCAGCAGCGGAGGCTCTTCCTCCGTGATGCGCAGGGCGTAGGCCTCAATGTGCTGGGGTAAAAAAGAAGTATCTGGCATGGGTTAAGAAGAGGTGAGGGTGGCAGACTTGCTTTCCGCTTCTCCGGCAAGGCTGTGCCCGTTCAGGCGGGTGTTGCCTTCGTAGGTGATGATGGAAATGGCTTCGGGCTGGTACAGCTCGTTGGCTACCTCCAGCAGGTCTTCAGCCTTTACGGCCTCTACCCACGAAAGGTAGGTGGGGAAAGGCACCACTTCGCCAAAAGTGAGCAATTCCTTGGCGTTGCTCAGCATTTGGGTGAGCAGGTTTTCGTAGCTGAGGGTAAGCTGGCCGCATAGCTGTTTTTTGGCCTGGTTCAGGCGCAGCACGCCCACTTTCTGCTCCCGCAGTTTGCGCAGCTCCCGCATGACCAGCCGCCGCACCCGACCGTGGTTGGTCGGCTCGCAGGCAAAATAAACCCCCCAGGCGCCCGAGTCGGTATAGGGCGAAAAAAACGAACTGATGTTGTAGGTCAGGCCGTATTTTTCCCGTATGTTGAGGTTGAGGCGCGAATTCATGGCATTGCCTCCCAGCAGGTTGTTTACCAGCAGGAAGGGGATGTATTTGCGGTTCCTGAAGGGATAGGACCGGCCGCCCAGTATTTCGTGGGTTTGGTTGGTGGCAATGGGCTTACTTTTGATTTGTGCCTGCAGCGGTGGGGGCGGGGTGCGCTTCATGGCTGGTGCAGGCAGTTGCAGCGGCCGCAGGTATTTATCTACCAGCCGCGTCACTTGTTTTTCCGTTACATTGCCCACTATGGAATAAACGATGCGGTCGCCCGAAAAATGGCGGCCCACAAAGGCCTGTATATCCTCCCTGCGAATGCTATGTATGCTCTGTTTACTACCCAGTATGGGATGCCCCAGCTCGTGGCCGGGAAAAATCAGCTCGTCAAAATCTTCAAAAATGGCCTCGTCTGGCACATTGCGGTACATGTCTATTTCTTCCGAAATGACCTGCTTTTCTTTTTCGATTTCTTTTTCGGGAAATACCGAGCCAAAAGTAATATCGGTCAACAGCTCCGTGGCCCGGCCCGCATATTCCGCTGCCAGGGAGGCATACAGGCAGAGTTTTTCCTTGGTGGTATAGGCATTGAGGTCGCCTCCCACCGACTCCAGATAGTTGAGGATGTGAAAGGTCTTTCTCCTGGCTGTGCCTTTAAAGAGAATGTGCTCCAGAAAATGGGCCATACCGGGCTGTTGGCCATCGTCACGGCTGCCCACATGCAGCACAAATCCACAGTGAACGGCCCGCGTATAGGGAATGTAGGTGTGTAACACACGTATCCCATTGGCCAATGTGATGATGTTGTGTTTCATGAAATTATTCCACAATTGGTGTGCAAAGATCGGGGATAATTGGGAATTAAGCACAACTTTTGTGTACATTCTGTAGTAAATTTGCTATTTTTGGTGAAAATTGTAGAACATGAAATACACTCGTTTTTTCGCTATTGCACTCCTTTTATACGGTTTGTGGAGCTGGCAAAGCTGTGTAACCCCCTGCGACAGCAGCCTCAATGAAGCGGTAGGAGACGAATACTTCACCGTGGAGTATCGTACCCCCGCTGGCGACAATTACCTCGACAAAGTGTATAACCCCAGCAATGTGGTGGTGTATATGGATCCCTCCGGTGGCAAAGACCCCGTGCCCAACTTTGTGCTGGTTCAGCCCGCTTTTGAGGAGGGCAAATTTGGCCCCTTCCGCTTTACGGCCGACTTCATCGATCCCGCCACCCAACAGCTGAATACCATCAAACTCTACGGCCAGGCCTACAAATTCGATTATTACATCAAAAAAGACACCTATGGCACCGACACCATTAGCGTGGAATTTCTCATGCAGGTGGACGAATGCAACAATTCCTGGCGCTACATTCGCTATGCCATCAACGGCATCCCCCAACCCAATCTGGAGATGAACCAACAGGCTGAAATTGTGATTGTAGAATAAAACCAAACGGTCCCCTTCAGGCAGCACTCGTTTTGCACCTCCGGCTGCAAATTGGCTTGCATTTATACCTCAAAAATAGTATGCTTGCATACTATTTTTGAGATACCACTAATTTGGACGCAGGAACACACCATAAAGAAAAGCGCCGCGCCATCGGGTTTGACATCAAAATCACCTGGCTGGCCATTGCCCGCATGTACAACTCCCAGGCAGTATCTGGCGGCATCACCACCAACATAGGCTTTGTGCTGCTGCACATAGACGAGGAAAATGGCACCCCGGCCACCAAAATTGCCCCCCTTATGGGCATGGAAAGCCGCAGCCTCACCCGTATGCTGGCCCGGCTTGAAGAGCGGGGCCTCATTTATCGGCAGCGCGACGAAAACGATGGCCGCATGGTGCGTATCTTTCTCACCGAAGAGGGTCGCCGTATCAAAGCCCTCTCAAAAGAAGTGGTGATACAGTTTAATAAAACCATCTACAACCAAATTCCCAAGGATAAACTCGACACCTTTTTTGAGGTTATTGACCAAATACACGACATTATTAAAGACAACCAACATGCTGATCGCTGAACAAAAAACCCCTCAGGACCTCAAGCGCCGCAAGCGCCATATCCGCAAGGCGGCCGTGCTGGGCTCGGGTGTGATGGGCTCACGCATTGCCTGCCATTTAGCCAACGTTGGCGTGGAAGTGCTGCTGCTCGACATTCCCCCCAAAGAACTCACGCCCAAAGAAGCGGCCAAAGGCCTCTCTCTGGAGCACCCCGCCGTGCGCAACCGAATTGTAAACGAACACCTGCAGGCTGCCATCAAGGGCCGCCCCGCCGCCCTTTTTGTGAAGGACAGCGCAAAACTCATCCAAACCGGCAACTTTGAGGATGATTTTGAAAAAATTGCCGACTGCGACTGGATACTGGAAGCCGTGGTAGAACGCCTCGACATCAAAAAAATCATTTTTGAAAAGGTCGATACCTACCGCAAAAAGGGCAGCATCGTGGCCTCCAACACTTCGGGCATTCCCATTCGCATGATAGCCGAAGGCAGGTCGGAAGATTTCCGCAAAAATTTCCTGGGCACCCACTTTTTCAACCCGCCCCGCTACCTGCGGCTGCTCGAAATCATTCCCGGACCCGATACCGATCCCGAACTGGTGGATTTCATGATGTATTACGGTGATGTATATCTGGGCAAACAAACCGTACTCTGCAAAGATACGCCTGCCTTCATTGCCAACCGCATCGGTATTTACGCCATGGCCAAGATGTTTCAGCTGGTAAAAGAGCTGGGCCTCACCATAGAGGAGGTGGACAAAATCACCGGCCCGGCCACAGGCAAGCCCAAAACGGGCACCTTCCGCCTGAGCGACCTGGTGGGACTAGACACCACTGTACACGTACTCAATGGCATCAAGGCCAACTGCCCACATGATGAGGAGCGCCACCTCTTTGAAGTACCTGATTATGTGGCCAAAATGGTGGAAAACAACTGGCTGGGGGACAAAACCGGCCAGGGTTTTTACAAAAAAACCAAGGACGAAAAAGGCAATCGCCTCATTCTGGCCCTGGACCTGAAGACCCTCGAATACCGGCCTCAGCAAAAGGTGGACATTCCCAGCCTGAAAGCTGCCAGAAACATCAGCGACCTGGGTGAGCGCCTGCGCCACTTTTTCCACGCCGAGGACAAGGCCGGCGAGCTGGTGCGCCGCTCCAGCCTGGCCCTCTTTGCCTACGTCTCCAACCGCATACCCGAAATTGCCGACGACCTCTACAAGATCGACGATGCCATTCGCGCCGGCTTTGGTTGGGAAAAAGGCCCCTTCGAAAGCTGGGACCTCATTGGCATCAAAGAAACCTTGCCCCTCTTTGAACAGGAGGGCGTAAAAGTGGCCGACTGGGTACACAACATGCTCGAGGCCGGCCATGACAGCTTTTACAAGGTAGAAGGCGGCCTGCGC
This sequence comes from Bacteroidota bacterium, assembly GCA_003696835.1. Lineage (GTDB taxonomy): Bacteria > Bacteroidota > Bacteroidia > J057 > J057 > J057. The sequence goes on along the minus strand of RFHT01000250.1, from coordinate 740 downwards.
AAGTACTACGACATTGCCTCGGGCACTTACCAGTCCATTCCCGGCACCGAAGCCCTCATTTTGCTGGACAACCTGCGAACCAACAACACGGTATGGTCCAATAAGGAATGTGCCCTCATCGACCTGGGCGACGGGGTGCTGAACGTAGAGTTTCGCTCCAAAATGAATACCCTGGGTGAAGCTGTGATACAGGGCATCAACAAGGGCCTGGACATAGCCGAAAATGAAGGCTGGAACGGCCTGGTGCTGGCCAATGAGGCACCCGACTTCTCAGTGGGGGCCAACCTCATGCTCATTTCCATGCTGGCTGTTGAGCAGGAATGGGAGGAGCTGGACCTGGCCATACGCACCTTCCAGAACACGGCCATGCGCCTGCGCACTTCGGGCATACCCGTGGTTTCGGCCCCGCAGGGCCGCACCCTGGGCGGCGGCTGCGAATACTCCATGCACGCCGACCTCATCGTAGCCAGCGCCGAAACCTACATGGGCCTGGTTGAAGTAGGGGTGGGGCTCATTCCCGGTGGCGGAGGCACCAAGGAACTCACCCTACGCGCCGACGACCAGTACACCAAACCCGGCGGGCTGGGCGTGAGTGTGCTGCAGCAATACCTCATGAACATTGCCACGGCCAAAGTGGCCACCTCGGCCGAAGAAGCCCGGCAGATGGGCTTCCTGCGCCCGCAGGACCAGGTGGTGATGAACCTCAACCGCCGCCTCAAGGAAGCCAAAGAGGCTGTGCT
>RFHT01000249.1 GCA_003696835.1 Bacteroidota bacterium | reverse complement strand
TCTACGTCCCATTTGAGGAAGAAGGTCTGTTCGCCATTGGGAATAAAGGTTTCCACATACAGCTGTATGGCCCGTTTGCGCAGCAGGTTGCCTTCATCATTGAGCTCGTCTATTACGGCAAAATCATAGGAAAGGGAGTCGTAGGCCCGCACACTGGGCATTAGCTGGGGGCGCGACTCATACACCCTGCCGTTGGCCAGTTCAATGCGGATGGAATAAGCCCTGCCCGGCATGCCCTGCATGCCGGAGGCTTCGTACCTGCCTGGAGCCGTTTGCACAAAGGGCACGGCATGTCCCTGGTCATCCATCAGGCGGGCCTGGGCGCCGTGCACCGGAAAGGGAATGCGGTCGCGCTCAGCCGTACTGCCCAGCAACAAGACGTGTGGCCCTGCCGACTGGGTGATCTTGCCATCCACCACCAGGCGATTTCCTGCGCGTGTGGTGTCAAATTCAATGATTTCCACACAACTGCCGCACAGGTACAGTACAGCCACAAACATCAAAAAGTGCCAGCGATTCAGCATATCTCTTTGTTCTTTCTCATTCAAAAAGCAATGTTATAGGTCAGTGCCGGAAAAGCTACCCCCAGCACCGATAATTTATGGGGTTTGGGCACAAAGGACCAGAGGGGTTTGAAATAAAACACCGAGTAGGCATTTTTTCGAAACAGCAGGTTATAGACAGAAAAATTCAGGTTATCGTTCCACTTTTTCACCACCGAGGGCACTTGAACGGCCATGTCGATGCGGAAATAGTCGGGAATGCGGTAGGCATTGCGCTGCGAGTATTGGGGAATGGCCACCCCGCCTCCCAGGTAGCTGGCAACGATGGCGCTGATGGGTCTGCCGCTTTTATAGGAAAAATTGAACGACATAGAGCCGCCCCCGCGAAAGGCGTAGGTGGCCAGCAGGCTGAGGTTGTGGGGTTGGTCGATGGAGGCCGGGTACCAGGCCCCCCGGTTGATGGTTTCCTCCGGGTGGAGGCCCTGCACCTGTATCCAGGTGCGGGAGTAGGTGTAGGCCAGCCAGCCGGTCCAGCGGCCTGCATTTCTCTTGATGGAAAATTCGGCCCCGTAAGCCCGGCCCCGGCCCTGCAGCAGCTCCGTTTCCAGGTGGGGGTTGAGCAGCAGCCGGGCAAAGTCCTTGTACTCCACCAGGTTTTGCAGCTGTTTGTAATACAATTCCAGCGAACCTTCCCAGGCGTTTTGGCTGAAATTGTGGTAATAGCCCAGGGACCACTGATCGCCAATCTGGGGAGGCAGGAAGGCATTGCTCACCTGCCAGATATCGACGGGCGTGGGGGTGGTGCTGTTGGAAATGAGGTGGATGTACTGCCTGCCGCGGTTGTAGCTCAGTTTGAGGGAGTTGGCAGCACCCAGCTTGATGCGGGCCGAAAGGCGGGGCTCAAGCCCGCCATAAGCCTGTACCACCTGCCCGGCAGCATAGGTGGTGCTGTCCAGGGCGTTGTCCAGCCTGCGCGGCGCCTGCGCCGCATACTGGCGCAGCAAATAGGGCCCGGTTTGCTGAAAAACCGAATAGCGCAGCCCCAGCGAAAGGGCTATGCGCTCATTGAGGGTCCATTCATCCTGTATATACACCGCCCATTCCCGCCCGCGGTCCTTGGGCACCACCTCCGGCACCACAGCCGACCCCTCGCCCAAAGGCACCACCGACTCCTGCCTGCCCTGCAGGCCCACGGCAGTCATACCCAACTGAAAATGGTGGCGCTCCCCGGGCGTCCAGGACAAGCGCGGGTGCAGGCGCACAAAGCGCATGCCGTTGGTGAGCTCCCGGGCATCGAAGCCCGCGGGGTCAAACAATACGCTTTTGTAATTTCCCCAGGAAGCGGTAAGGGAGGTCAGCAGTTTTTCATTCAGAATACCGTTCCATTCTGCACTGGCATTTTGGGTGGCCCAGCGAAAACCAAATTCATCGGAAAAGCGAAAGCGGTCGCCGCTGCTGTACCACGAAAGCAGCAGCTTGTGGTTGTCGTTGAAGCGATGACTCAGGCGCACATTGGCATCGTAAAAGGCCGTCTGGCTGTTCTGCACATCCAGGTCGTTCACCCGCCTGAGCAACCAGTCGGAATAGGTGGCCCTGCCTCCCAGCAGGTAGGAGGTTTGCCCCTTCACCAGCGGCCCCTCGGCCACCATCCGCCCCGACACCAGGCCCAATCCGCCCTGAAAGCGGTGCCGTTCGTAGTCTCCCTCCCGCAGCTTTACTTCCAGCACCGAGGCAATACGCCCACCATAGGCTGCCGGTATATGCCCCTTGTACAGGCTAAACTGGCTCACCACATCGGGGTTGAAGGCCGAGAAAAAGCCCAGCACATGTGAAGGGTTAAAGAGAAAGGCGCCGTCCTGCAAAATGAGGTTCTGGTCCACCCGGCCGCCACGCACATTAAAGCCACTTGCGCCCTCGCCCACACTGCTCACCCCCGGCAGCAGCTCCAGGCTTTTGATGACATCCACCTCCCCCAAAAAGCTGGGCAACATCCGTATTTCTTCAATGCGTATGCGCTCTATGCCCGTTGCCACTGCCTCAATGTTTTGTGCAGCTCCTTCGGCCGAGATGGTCACCGCCTCCAGGCTGGTGGTCCATTCGTTGAGCAAAAAAGACATGATGCCGGAGGCATACAGCCGTACCTCTTTTTTTTGAGGCGCCCAGGAGCCAAAAGAAGCTTCCAGGGTATAAGTTCCCGGCAGCAGGTCCAGCTCAAACACCCCCCGTTTATCGGTGCGCAGCACCGTATCCAGGGGCATGATGTGCACCCGGGCGTCCAGCACCGGCCGCGGAGCAACGCCCACAGCTACCTGCCCGGCCAGGTGTACCTTGCCGCTGGTGTGCAGGCTGCTGTCGCCTATGATCAGGGGCCCCTGCTGGCCCATCAGGGGCAACCACAGCCCCAAGAGGCTCCCCAGCAGCGCCAGGCAGCGAAGGAGGTAAATTCGTAAAAAGGAGTAGGAATCATTCATGGTGTTCGAAAAGCGGCCCAAAAGATAGGTTTTTTTTCCGGCTTGACGAACACCTAACGAAATACAGGGGTCTGCATGCTGCACAGCCCCTTTATTTTACCATGCAAGCAAGTCTTCCAATTGCTTTTGCACCTTTTCTGCATTGGGCAGCATGGTGGCTTCCAGTATGCTGTTGAGGGGGATGGCCGGCAGGCTCTCTGCCCCCATGGCCACCACGGGGGCGTCCAGCCAGGCAAAGAGGCGGCTGCCAATGCGGCCGCTGAGCGCTTCGGCAAAGGAGTTTTGCAGGCATTCTTCGGTGAGCACCATCACCTTGCCATGCCGTTTTACGCTGGCTTCTATGGCCTCCCAGTCCAGGGGTTCCAGCGTGCGCAAATCCAGGATTTCTACCTGCCCGGGCAAGTGGCGGCTGGCATTGAGCGCCCAGTGCACCCCCATGCCGTAGGTGATGACTACGCAACTCTCACCGGCTTCAATAGCCTGCGGCTCTGCTGCCTGAAAAATGCGGGCTTTGCCCAGGGGAATGAGGTAGTCGTCAGAGGGCTCTATGCAGCGCGAGGCCTCGCTGCCCGGCACTTTACCCCAGTAGAGGCCTTTGTGCTCCAGCATAACCACCGGATTGGGGTCCAGAAAAGCCGCACGCATCAGCCCTTTCATATCAGCTGCATTGGAGGGATACACGATTTTAATGCCCCGTATGGTGAGCAGGGCCGACTCCACGCTGGAAGAGTGGTAAGGCCCTCCGCTGCCGTAGGCGCCTATGGGTACCCGTATGAGGCTTTGCACCGGCCATTTGCCATTGGACAAATAACAGGACCTGCTCACCTCCGTATAGAGCTGGTTCATGCCCGGCCAGATATAGTCGGCAAACTGAATCTCCACGATGGGCTTGCAGCCCGCCGCCGACATGCCCACCGTACTGCCAATGATATAAGCTTCCTGTATGGGGGTGTTGAATACCCGGTAGTCGCCGTATTTTTTGGCCAGCAGGGCTGCCTCTCTGAACACACCGCCCAACTGTTTGCCCACATCCTGCCCGTAGAGCAGGGAGCGGGGCTCTTCGTTCAGGATCACCTCTATGGCATGGCGGGCAGCATCCACCATCATCACCACCTCTCCGCCTTCGGGCTCGCGCTGGCCCATTTCTTCGGTTGCGGGGGTAGGGGCAAATACGTGGGTGTATAAATCGGCGGGCTCCGGATCGGGTTCCCGGCATGCTTGTTCAAAGTCGGCAGCCACCCTTTCAGCCGCCTGTTGTTCGATAGCCAGCAAAGTGGACTCCGGTATCTCTTCGGCCCGAAGGGCATCGCGCAGGTGCTTCAGAGGGTCCATCATCTGGTGCACCTCCAGGTCGTTTCTGTACCATTCTTTGCGTACGCCGGAGGTGTGATGGCTCAGCAGGGGCACGCGGGCGTGCACCAAAAAGGGCCTGCTTTCGTGCCGTACCTTCTCAATGGCCTGCTGCAGGCTTTGGTAGGCCAGGGCAAAATCGTTGCCCGCTATGCTTACCGCCTCTATGCCGTTGAGACCCTGTACGTAATGGTAGGCATTTTGGGCATACACCTCATTGCTCTTGGCCGAAATGGCCCAGTCGTTGTCCTGCACAATGTACAATATGGGATACTGGTGCAGGGCAGCCATCTGAAGGGCTTCGGACACTTCGCCCTCCGTAATGGCTCCGTCGCCTATGGAACAAACCGAAATGGGAGGTGGCGAAGCGTTTTCCGACAGGCCTTGCAGGCGCAGGTATTGCAGCCCCTGGGCTACGCCCGTGGCCGGAATGGCCTGCATGCCCGTGGCCGACGACTGGTGGGGGATCTTGGGCATGTTTTCCCGCCTCAGACTGGGGTGGGAGTAGTAGGTGCGCCCCCCCGAAAAGGGATCGGTCTTTTTAGCCAGCAATTGCAGCATCAGCTCAAAGGGCTGCATGCCCATAGCCAGCAGCAGGGCGTCGTCGCGGTAGTAGGGAAACACATAATCCTGGGGCAGCAACTGAAGCCCCAGCGCTATTTGTATCGCCTCGTGGCCCCGTGAGGTGGCATGCACGTATTTGCTCGTAATGCCTTTTTTCTCTTCATACAAATCCGACATGGCCTTGGCCGTACACATTAGCTCATAGGCTTTCAGCAGCAGCTCATGGTTCAAGGCATAAGGCGGAGAAGGAGTTTGTGGTATCATGGTATAAGAACGCTTGAATGGTTTCGGGGGACGAATTTATCAAATAATACGCAAAACAACTAACGCCCGTTAGGCTTCTGCCGGAAGAAGCCTGTGAATGACTTTCAAATTTTTGTGCTATTTTGCTTTCGCTATTAAAAACAAGCACTTTATGGAGAACGAATCCCTGATTCAGCAAGCCTGGGCCCAACTGGAGGAAGGTGACAGCCAGCCGGCGCGGGAGCTGGGCGAACAATTGATTGCTGCGGGCAAGCAGGTGGGGTACTTACTCAAGGCGGCCAGTCTGGAGCAAGAAGAAGACTGGGAAGCAGCCATCCGCATTCTCTCAGCAGGTACCGAGGCCCATCCTGGTAGTTGGGAGTTGTGGCTTTCGCTGGGCAATATGCAGGTCAATCTGGAAAATTGGGAGGCAGCCCTTGCAGCCTACGGGCGGGCAGCCGCTTGCCCCCAGGCTGCAAGCGGCATCATTGAGCTGCACAAAGCCGTGGCTTATACCCGCATGCTGGACTTCGACCAGGCGCTAAATACCCTGCAGGCCCTGGTCGGCAGTGAAGTAAGGAATTCGGCCTTTTTACAAAAAATAGAACTGCTCCACCAGCTCGGCCACCATAAACTCATACTGGAGCTGGTAGAGGAAGAGCTGGAAAGCCTCGCGGTACCCGAAGATGAAGAAGAGGCCCGGGAAATGAGCCGCATTTGCAGTTGTATCGCCTCGGCCTGCTGGTATGAGGAAGAAAGCGAGGAAATGATTCAGCACTATCTGAAGCAAGCCATCGAATACGACCGCACCAATCCCGAAAACCTACTGCTGCTACGCGAAATGGCGGCCGATTTTTCGGACCAGGCCCGGCTGTACGAGCTGCTCCTAAAGGGCAAATGGCAGGAGGAAGAGGGCAGGCAAGCATCGGAGTTTTTCTGCGCTTATGAGGTGGTGGCCGACAGCCAAGAGGAAGCCCTGGCCTATATACGGGCCTACGAACCCGAACCCATTCTCAAAGACAGCCTGGAAATTGTGGAAGTGGACACTTCCGAAGCTGAAGAGGACGAGCCCAAAGGCATTTATGTGGTGACGGACTTGGCTTTTGTGGAAATTGAATGAGTGGCTGTACATTTTTATGCCTAACTTGTATCTATTCAGCATATACCTGCTGCAAAAAAGGGGGAATACCCCAATAGTGCCTTCATGGACCATGCATACATGAAACTTTGTTTTTGTCAAC
>RFHT01000248.1 GCA_003696835.1 Bacteroidota bacterium | reverse complement strand
TGCATCTTGCATCCTGCATCCCATAGCAACTAAACTTTATAGATTGATATGAATAAAATTCTGATGTTAATGGTAATGATGGGCCTCGGAAGCCTGACTTATGCGCAAGAGACGCTTTCCAACTGGGCCGACAGCGCATCTTATGCGCTGGGCATGGACATAGGCAATAACCTCAAACGCATGGGGGCAGGTAAGGAGGACGTCAACCTCAAGCTCTTTTACCAGGGGCTGCTGGACGTGCTTACTGAGGGTAATACGCCCCTGCTGGACGACCAGAAGAGCCGCATACTGGCCACGGATTTTGTGCGTAAAATCCAGCAAATCCAACTGGAAGAAGCCCAGGCCCGTGCGGATGCCTTTATGGCCGAAAACAGCAAAAAGGAAGGGGTATTTACCCTCGAAAGCGGCCTGCAATACAAGGTGCTCGTCAATGGAGAACCCGGCCCCTCGCCTACGGCTTCGGACCAGGTGGAAGTACACTACGAGGGCCGCCTCATAGACGGCACGGTCTTCGACAGCTCCTACCAGCGGGGTGAGCCCATTACCTTTGGGGTAAACGGTGTGATACAGGGCTGGACCGAAGCCCTGCAACTCATGAAGCCCGGCGACAAATGGCAGTTGTTTATCCCTCCCCAACTGGGCTATGGCCAGCGAGGTGCGCCGCCAAAAATCGGCCCCAATGAAGTGCTGATTTTTGATGTGGAATTGCTGGGCATCAAGTAAGCAAGGCTCACACTTCAAATACAAAGCCTTTTTGGCGCAGGCGCTCATATACACTAGCGTCAAACTGGTACAGGCGGGCGGCCCGGTGGGCCACCCCCTGCTGCTGCTCGTCCAAACGGATGAGCAGGTTCATTTTTTCCAGTTTCCTGCGAAAATTGGGCTTGTCCAGCTTCACATTCAGGATCACCTCGTACAAACGGTGAATCTGGGAAAGGGTGAACTTGGGAGGTAGCAGCTCAAAGCCTATGGGCTTGAAACGCAGCTGATGCCGCAATCGCTCATAGGCCAGCGAAACAATGCGGCCGTGGTCCAGGGCCAGCTGCGGCAGCTCATAGAAGTTGAACCAGCGGCAATGCGGCACGGTGAGCTGGCTGCGCTGTGGATTGATGAGGGCGTAATAGGCCACTGTGATCACACGCCGGCCCGGATAGCGGTCCACCCGGCCAAAGGTGTGCAACTGCTCCATGTAGATGTTCTCCAGACCCGTGAGCTCCTTCAAAATGCGCAGGGCCGACTGGCGCAGGTCTTCATCTTCCAGGATAAAGCCCCCCGGCAGGGCCCAGCGGCCCACCTCTGGTGGGGCCTGCCGCCGGATGAGCAACAACTTTAACTGCTCCGCTTCATAACCGAATATCACGCAGTCGATAGACAGGTTGGGCAAAATATGGGCATCAGTATGGGGCATGTTCGCTGGCGTTGGAAGCCGGAAGTTTTCCTGTATATTTGTGTGATAGAATAAAATTACTATTTTTGAGACTTAAAGTCAAAAATACATTAAGCTTTTTTTGGCGAAATATTGCTACTTATGTATTTACTGGGTATTGATCTGGGAAGTTCTTCTGTAAAAGTTTCGCTGGTAGAAGGCGATACGGGCCATTGTGTGGCATCGGCCTACCAGCCTCAACGCGAGATGCCCATGATCGCCAAAAAAATGGGCTGGGCGGAACAGGAACCCGCTCTGTGGTGGCGCTATGTACAACTGGCCACGCGGGAGGTGCTCAAGCTTTCAGGTGTGAACGGGCAGGAGGTAGCTGCTGTTGGCATTTCCTACCAAATGCACGGGCTGGTGCTGGTGGACAAAGATTTTCAGGTGCTGCGGCCCTCTATCATCTGGTGCGACAGCCGGGCGGCAGAAATTGGCGAGCAGGCCTTTCACGAGCTGGGAGAAGAAAAATGCCTGACGCATTTGCTCAACTCTCCCGGCAACTTCACGGCCTCCAAGCTCAAGTGGGTGAAGGACAATGAGCCTGAAATATATGCCCGCGCCTACAAAATGCTGCTACCGGGCGACTACCTGGCGCTCAAGCTCACGGGTGAGCCGGCCACCACGGTTTCGGGCCTTTCCGAGGGCATTATGTGGGATTTTCAGGAGGAAAAACCCGCTGATTTTCTGCTGGAATACTTCGGCATCGATCCGGCCCTCATCCCCGACATTGTGCCTACCTTTGGAGAGCAGGGCAAACTGGGCCTGCAGGCGGCCGATGAGCTCGGCCTGAAAGTGGGCATACCGGTGGCCTACCGGGCCGGCGACCAACCCAACAACGGCTTCTCCCTCAATGTGCTGCAGCCAGGCGAAATAGCGGCCACTGCCGGCACTTCCGGCGTGGTATATGGTGTGAGCAGCAAGGTGACCTACGACAAGTTTTCCCGGGTCAATACCTTTGCCCACGTCAATCACAAGAAAAACGCTAAACGCCTGGGGGTGCTGCTATGTGTGAACGGCAGCGGCATACTCAACAGTTGGATGTACCGCAACATTGGGCAGGGCAACCTCACCTACGACCAGATGAACCTCATGGCCAGCGATGTGCCCATTGG
>RFHT01000247.1 GCA_003696835.1 Bacteroidota bacterium | reverse complement strand
TTCATGTATGCATGGTCCATGAAGGCACTATTGGGGTATTCCCCCTTTTTTGCAGCAGGTATATGCTGAATAGATACGTTTATTTTAACGATCAATCTATAATTGTTTCCTTTTATGTTGAAAACAATTCTATTGTCTTTCAAAATACTTGCGTGGATATTCATTTTTTAATTCGTTAAGATTTTTAAACATCCGTCCTTGTAGAGGAGAGTAGTTGAAAATCTTAACGTCATACGGCAGACACAACTGCGGTACTTCTATCGTGGAATAATTAACGAAGTTGAAAATTTTCCAGAAATTTATCAAGTGATTTGATCAATCAAACCACCTGTTTCATACTTCGGGGGGATATGACTTTGCGGCCTCCTTCCTGCTCTGAATGCAGGGAGGGGGGTTCTTTCTGCACAAGCCCACCCTGCAGGGGGGCTCTACTGGCTATTGGCCTTTGTACAGCTTGAGGGTGTGCTGCTTGCCAGGCTGGCGAATGCGCAGCAGGTAAAGTGCCCTTCCCTTTCCGGGCAGGGGCAGCTCGAGCAAATGCGCTGCCTGCGGACTGAGGTGTTGTTGCCACCACAGCCTGCCCTCAGGAGTATAGAGTTCCAGGGTGAGGGCCTGCTGCATGGCGGGCAGCCACAGCCTGGGCCGGCTGCTGCCGTTGTACACGATGTGGGGGCCTGCTTGCTGCGGGGTGGGCGCTACGGGCAATACCACCGTGCCTTTTCCTATGGCCAGCAGGCCCGTTTGGGTGAGCTGCCTGCGCATGAGGTGAATGCCTGCGGGCGTGAAGTGCTGGTCTTCATTGCGGTGAATGCCTGCATTTTGCCATTCGCCCTGGCTGAAGAGCAAAAGGGCGTACTGCCCGGCCTGGCTGCTTGTGGTGTCCAGGGTCGTGCGGGCTTCCAACTCCACATCGTACAGCAGGCTGTCGGCCTGCGGGCTCCAGATGCGCCAACTGCCCCTAGGTACCAGCTCCACCACGGGGGTACCCGCTACTTCAACTTCCACGCCCGCATGAAAGGCGGGCAGCGAATCGACAAACTCCATCCCCAGCCAGGTGAAGCCTTCTGGGGCCGTGAGCCGGATACGGGCCAGTTGGAGGGCAGCTGCATTTCCCACGGGAAAGAGATAGGTGCCTTGCTGTACTTTTCTGAGCAGTTTGCCCTGTATGTAAGCCTGCTCGCCGGCGGTAAACAGGGCCGCAGAATCGGGATGGTTGAGCAGCACGGGGTAGGAGGGGGCCAGTATCCTGCCTGCCTGCAGCTGCAGGTAGCCATTTACCTGGTGGGCAGCCTCCCAGTAGATGCCGGCAGGGGTTTGAAGGGATAAATGGGGGAAGATGGTGGGAAAATTGCCCGAAATGTGCTGGGGCAGGCTGTCGTTTTGAAAAATCACCCGGGCGCTGTCGGCGTATGCGGCCAGCAGGGTGTCGGCCGTGAGGTTGGTCCAGTTGCCCTGGAGTAGCAAGGTGCCCTGGAGGCGCAGGCTGCCTGCTTGCTGGTCAGCAGCGGCATCATGCAGGTAGTGGCCCTGGCTGCCCAAAACAGCCAGGCGGGTGTGGGGCTGCACCACAATGTGGGCCCCCTGGTTGTGCAGGCCCGCCTGGGCCCGGGCCGGCAGGCAGGGACACAAAAGCAGACACAAAAAACCAGATACAGCGGGTAGCAAGGCCTTTCGCATATCAGTGGGTGTTGGACGGGATAAAAGGTTGAAAAATCCGGTATCAGGACATAGTACATTTGAGGCAGGAAAGCTGCACCCCGGCCCTCTTTCCTTATATCACTTTTTCAATTTTAATATAAACCTCCACTTCGGCTCCTCCCCAGGCCGCGCTGTGGATGTAGAGGGTCTGGGCCTCGGACAAGCTGAATATGGTTTGCTTGAGCTGGCAATCCAGCAGGGAGTAAGCGCCCAATTCCGTTGGGCCCACCACCTCGCTGCCGCCTTCGGTGGTGCCTATGCTGAGCAGGCCCGCCTGGTTGCCCGATGCTTCCTGTATGATGATGGAGGTGATTTTATAACCGGGGGGAATGCTGGGAGAAAGTGGGCCGTCGTTGCGAATGTTTTTTTGGCTGATTACCCTGGAATTGGCATCTACATAGGACTTTACCGCCTGCTCGGAGGGAGTAGAGATGAGCGTGAGGTAATCCTGGTAAGCATGGCTGCATCCCGTTTGCGGATACTCGGCACATACCCGCTCCAGGTCAAAGGTACAGTTGCTGAAATAGGCTTGCCCGGCGTCATTGCGAGCAGGTACGATGAGGTGGTAGCCATTGGGTGAGCCCGAATTGACAAATTTACAATTGGAAAAATAGGACTCCCCCTCCGGCTCCAGCCCAATGGCCAGCTGGGCGGCAGTGGGAAACTTGCTGAACTTAACCGCCGAAGAACCCCCGTTATTTTTGGTGGCTTCTATGTAGGTGTTGTACACCCGGTAGGTGGACTTTGTGCGGGCGTAGGTGCCGGAGGTATAGCCCACCACCACGCAGTTGTACAGGCTGGGATGAGCCGCATTGCCCAGGCCGATGGCATAGTAGGCAGTTCCTTTGATGACGCAGTTGTGAAATTCAGCATTGCCCTGAAAGCCGGAGGGGTTACCAAAGTTGTCGATGGTGCCTTCGGGCATGTGCACCCCCCAAAGCCCTTCAAAGTAGCAGTCGTAAAACTTGCTGTCCTGCACGTCGGCACCTACGAGGCCGTTGAAGGTGCAGCTGCGAAAAACAGCCTGCGGGCTCCAGCACAGGGTACCCAGGCTTTCAAAGTTGCAGTAAAAGTTGCAATGGATAAAGGTAGAGGCGGAGCTGCGGTGGGTGGCATCGTGTTCGTAGCCCGAAAAGCGGCAAAAAGTTGCCTGTATGTCATAGCCGGTGTTGAGCAGGCCGTCGGAACCGGGGGTGGCAGCGGGGTGCACAAACTGCAGGTTCTTGAGGCTGCAGTTGGCTTTTACCGTGAGCACCGCCCTGCCGGGCTCAACCCCCTCAATGAGGGCCTGGCCCGAAAGGCTGAGCAAACTCACGGGTTTATCGATCTTTATGTGCCCGAGGTATTTCCCGTCCGGGAAAAAGAGGGATTTGCCTTCGTTCGCTTCAATGGCGGCTTGAATGGCAGCCGAGTCGTCCAGGCTGTCATTGGGAATCGCCCCATAGTCTGCTACAGAGGCAAAAGGCAGGCCTTCGGCCATGACCAGTTCCTGCCTGCCCACTTCTGTCCAGTTGTGGCCATCCCAATACCAAAAGCTGCTGCTGTCCAGGTCATATACCAGCAGGCCGTTGTCGGCCAGGGAGTCGGGCTGTATGGACAGCCGCTGGCTGCTGCTCATGCGTGGCACCAGCATGCCTTTGTCGTGCTGGCCGGCATGCAGCTCTAGTAAGGCGTTTTTGCTTGCATCCTGATAGGTTTCATCATCTGTAATCAGCACCTTGGACTGGGCTGTGAGTGCATGGGGTGTCAAACTGAAAAGGGTGCAGAGCAAAAAACTGAAGACGAAAAAGCGGGTGTGGGGAGTTTGGGGTAAAATCCGGTTTACAAAAGCCATAGCGATCTGATTCTTCAACTTTTGATGCAAATAAATGAAAAAATAAACTATTGGGTATTTCAATTTTTGAACATACTTAACATGGAAGCGTTCTTTTTTTTCCCGCAGCAGCTGCTTATATTCCAGCATATTTGACCCCATTTATTTTCAGTTATTCACCCTTCAACTCCAGACCATGAATACTTCCCGCAGACAATTCATCAAAACGGCGGCAGCCGGCACAGCTGGCCTGGCTATCTCCGCCCGCAGCTATGGCCGCATTTTGGGAGCCAACGACCGCGTACGCGTGGGCATAGTGGGCTTTTCCAAACGCTGCAAGGGTTCACTCATTCCGGCATTTCTCCAGCACAACGAAGAGCTCAACTTTGACCTGGTAGGGGTTTCCGACATCTGGAACCGCCGAAGAGAGGAAGGAGCTGCTTTTTTGCAGGAAAAAACAGGACATGCAGTATTCAAAGCCCGCAATAACGAAGAGCTGTACGAACGAGTAAAAGACCTGGATGCGGTCATTATCAGCACGGCCGACTTTCAGCATGCCCTGCACTGTGTGCAAGCGGTAAGGGCGGGTTGTGATGCCTATGTGGAAAAGCCCCTGGCCGAGACCATGGCCAACAACCGGGCGGCGCTTCAGGCGGTAAAAGAAACGGGTAAAATCGTGCAAATTGGTTCTCAAAGGCGCAGCGGCCCCAATTACCATGCGGCAAATGAGTTTATTCGTTCGGGTAAGTTTGGCAAGATCACCATGGTGGAGATGAGCTGGAACGTCAACCAGCCCGGGCGTTGGCGCCTGCCGGAGCTCACCAGTAGCATAAAGGAAAGTGATACCGACTGGGAACGCTACCAGATGGACAGGCCCCGTGCCAAATGGGACCCCCGCAAATACTGCGAATACCGCTTGTTTTGGCCGTATTCTTCGGGCATACCCGGCCAGTGGATGTCGCACCAGATCGATACCGTTCACTGGTTTAGCGGCCTGCCGCATCCCCGCTCGGTGGCAGCCAATGGCGGCATTTATATGTGGAAAGACGGCCGCAGCAATTTCGATACCATGACGGCGGTGTTTGATTACGGCCCGCTGGATAATCCCGAAGAGGGCTTTCAGGTGGTATATTCTTCGCGCATGCACAATTCGGCCGGTGGGGTCAAGGAAATTTACTACTCCAATGGCGGCGAACTCAACCTCAAAACCAACATGGTAACGCCCAACGGAGGCCTGCAGGAGCGGCATGCCGCTGCCATGAACATGAAGCCCAACCTGCTGGAGGAGTATTCGCTGGCCGATGCAGCAGCGCAGGTCGTTACCCGGGCCAACACCGGAGCAGACAACACCACCTCGCGCCATGTGCGCAACTGGATGGAGTGCGTACGAAGCCGCAAGCAGCCCAATGCCCCCATTGAAGCCGGATATAACCACTCTATTGCCAACATGATGACCACGGCTGCCCTGCGCACGGGCAAGCGGGTGACCTTTGATGAGCAAACTCAGGAGGTGATGGCCGGCGATGAGGTGTTTGTGTATTGATTCCCCTGATATTTTCACTTTTTAGATATGAATGTAGCGGCTAAGGCCATGAAACAATTTCCCTTTCTGCTATGGCTGTGGGCCCTGCTGGCCGCAGCCTGTACGACTGGGCAGGCTCCGGAGCAGCCTGCCCGCCCCAATGTGCTGCTCATCATTACGGATGACCAGTCCTACCCCCATACCTCGGCCTATGGTTACGAAGCCACCCAAACGCCGGGCTTTGACCGCATTGCCGGAGAGGGGGTGCTGTTTACCCGGGCCTTTGCTGCCTCGCCGGGTTGCAGCCCTTCCCGTGCGGCCCTGCTCACGGGCCTCAACTGCTGGCAGCTCGGAGCGGCAGGCACGCACGCCAGCCATTTCGACCCCCAATACCATAGCTACCCGGAGTTGCTGCAACAAGCCGGCTATTTTACCGGCTACACCGGCAAGGGCTGGGGGCCCGGCAACTGGGAAATTTCGGGCCGCAAACAAAACCCGGCAGGCCCTGCTTACAACCTCCACACCCTCGAAAGCCCTCCGGGCATTTCCGACAAGGATTATGCCCGCAATTTCGAGGCCTTTTTGTCCCAAAAACCACCCGGCCAGCCCTTCTGTTTCTGGATGGGGGGGCACGAGCCCCACCGGCAGTTTGGAAAAGGACTGGGCATGCAGGCCGGCAAAAGCCTGGCCCAGGCAGAGGTGCCCGCTTTTTTGCCCGACCACGAGGAAATTCGCGCCGACCTGCTCGACTATGCCTTCGAAATAGAGTGGTTTGATGCCCATGTGGTGCGGGTGCTGGAGTTGCTGGAGGAAAAAGGCGAGCTGGACAATACCCTCGTCATCATGACCTCGGACAACGGCATGGCCTTTCCACGTGCCAAGGCCAATGTGTATGAATACGGCATACACGTGCCCCTGGCCATCCGCTGGGGGGCTGCAGTGCCCGGGGGCAGAACCCTCACCGACCTGGTGGGCTTTACCGACCTGGCCCCCACCATTCTGGAGGCGACCGGAGTGGCTCCTCCCGCCGATTACCCCCTGTCGGGCAGCAGCATACTACCCCTGCTGCTGGCCCGGCAGCAAGGGCAGCTGGATAGCAGCCGCAGGGCAGTGTATGCCAGCCGGGAGCGGCACTCTTCTTCCCGCTACCACAGCCTGGGGTATCCCCAGCGGGCCATGCGCACGGGGCAGTACCTCTACATCCGCAATTTCAAACCAGAGCGATGGCCGGCAGGTGCTCCCCAAAAATATGGCTTGGGCAATTATCCCACTGCGGAGGAGGTGAGGCAGCAAGTCCCTGGTCCCATGCATGCCGCTTACCACGACATCGACCCCTGCCCCAG
>RFHT01000246.1 GCA_003696835.1 Bacteroidota bacterium | reverse complement strand
CTGCCGTACCGGCAGGGCGAAACTGGCTGTCGGCAAAGGTTCTGATCTGATCGACCAGGGCGGCCTCCTCCGGGTGAAATTCGGCCATGTTGCCGAGTACCTGCCCGCTTTGGCGGGTAAAGAGGGCCGTGGGGGCCAGGTGGTTGGCACTGTAGGCGGGCCCGTAACCCGGATAGGTACTGTAATTGAGAATGGGGTACAGGCTGTTTTCATAGGTGACCCACCAGGCATTCAGCCCGCCCGGACTTGGAGTCGTATGTTTGCGGTAGAGCTCAAATAAAGTGGGGTATTTGGGCGGGCGCCTGCGGGTGAAGGTGGTATCGGTATAGCGGCCGGTAATGGCGGCCGCATGGCCGTAAAAATGACCCGTAGGCCCCTGGCTGTAGCGGAAATTTTTGAACAGGGTACCCATTTGCTGCAAAGGCCTGCCTGCGGGAGGGGGAGGAAAGGCGTGGATGTCGTGGGCAATATCGACCGAGATGCTTTCATTGCCTTCCAGCAAACAAGGCATAAGGTTGCCTTCGGCCTTTTCCACCGATTCACGCCTGCGTACCCCGCCTGCAAAAAGGCAAAACACTACGTGGTTGACCTTTCTGCTGCCAGTGGCTGCATACAGCCTGCCAGAGGGCAAGAGGTAGGGAGCAGCCAGGGATGCCGCAGCCGTCAGGCCCAGATGTTTCACAAATGTTCTCCGCTGCATCTGTTGTTATTCAGTTTGTTCAATTAATAATACCGGTACTCCTCTGAAGTGAGTAGGGCATAGTACAGGTCCCTGGCTTGCAGTTTGGGCTCGGATTCGATCAGCCTGCTCAGGTACCAAAGTTCGGTTTCGTCGGGTTCGCGGGTCAGCAAATGCCGGTAAAGCTGCCTCACAAAAGCTTCAGGTGCCTGTCGCATTTCTTCATCGGAAGGAATTTGTACTCCTGGCATGTTCAAAAAATTGCGGATGATGCGGTCTATAATCACATCCTTATCTCCTACCGAATTGTACGCCTGGGTAAGCGCATTAAGCATGTCCCCTGATATTTCTCTCCCAAACAAATCGCTGTAGGCAATGGTGATAAAGGCCAGGTCTCCCTTGAGATCAGATTTTGTATAGGAAGAATGGGGAACATACACCTCTTCCAGCTCGATGAGCTTAATCTCCTGGGTTTGGCAGCCCAGGCAGCACAGCAGTATGGCCAGCATGTACATGCTGGCCGGTAGCTTCATATTCATCCATTGATTAAATCCCCACATATTCGTCCAGTATCAATACGGCCTTTTGCAAGGCCTTGTAATCATTTGTATCGCGGTACAGAGCCGAATAGGAAAGAAGCTCATGGGTAGCGGGCTCGCGCTTGAGAAAGCGCAGGAACACCTGCCTTACCTGGGCACTGAGGTAATCGTCTGAGTAAAACACAATATGTATAAAGTCTTCTCTGGACTGCCCCACCTGCCGCAGTACCACTGCTTCCTGGTGAGCCATCATTTTTTTGCTCTGCTCCAGCTCGTTGATTGTAGGGTAGCGCAGCAGCAAGTCTTCAAACATGGCCACGGCAAAATTCTCGGTTCCCATGTGCAGCTCATCATAAAAGAGGTTGTCGATACACCGCCGCTGTAGCTCCCGCATATCTATACGGCCGGCGGCAAATGCCTCCGGAATCTCCATCAGGGCCAATAGTTCTGCCAGGTACTCGTCGTAAAGGGGCCACATTTCTTTGTTGGAAGGCTGCTGTCGTTTAAAGGAATACTTGTCAAATTCCGAGCGAATGCTGGTAGTATCCAGGTTTTCCAGCAAATCCTCCCGCTGATAGGCATAAAGCTGGTGGGAATAGGCCGGATCCTGCATCAGTTGTTCCACCAGCTGCTGCCTGGAGGCCTGGTTCATATTTCCCGCTTCCAGCAGCCGCCGGGCATCTTCCAGTTGCGCGGCGCTGGGTTTTTGGCCCAGCAAGCCAATGTACAGACGATTGATGTAACGCTCGATAATGGCCGAAGCAATGGTGGAATCCGGTGGGGCATGGTTGCCCCTTATCTCCGTCACCTCAAACCTGGTACAGGCCGTCATCAGAAGGCAACAGCTCATTCCCGCCCATATCCACATCATACTCCTCATATACTTGTCATATTGATCTGGTCAAGTAATGAATAATCTACATATTGTAAAATGTGATAATGATTAAATACTTACCTTTGGAGTACATGCGCATTTTGATGTTGGATTCGAATATTGATGGTAAAACCGCTATTTTGTACCCCAGAGGGTGGGGAATCATTTCTACTTATAACCCCTAAAGACTCCTACCATGAACTACAAGCAATTATCTGGCTACTTAATTAGCGGTGCACAAATTTTTTCCGCTGTGCTATTGACCATGAGCTGCTGCCTGCCGGGGCTGTTTGCCCAGGCGGGAGGGTACCTGCTGCGGCCCGCCAGGGTATTTGATGGGCACGAGCTACATCAGGACTGGGAGGTGTGGGTGGCAGGCAGCCACATACAGGCTGCAGGGCCCGGGCTGAAGGTACCGGCGGGTACAGCTGTGGTGGAGCTGCCGGGGCTTACCCTCATGCCAGGCATGATAGAAGGCCATTCGCACATCCTGCTGCATCCCTACAACGAAACCCCCTGGAATGACCAGGTGCTGGTAGAGTCGGAGGCGGAGCGGGTGGTGCGCGCCACGCTTCACCTGCAGCGCAGCCTGCAGGCGGGCATCACTACCCTGCGCGACCTGGGCTCGGAGGGAGCAGGCTATGCCGATGTAGGCATCAAACAGGCCCTGGAGAAAGGCCTGATCACCGGCCCGCGCCTGCTGGTAGCCGGCAGGGCCATCGTGGCTACGGGCAGTTATGGCCCCAAAGGCTTTGCGCCTCACTTCCAGCCACCCCTGGGCGCCCAGCCCGCCGACGGCCACGATGGCCTCATACGCGTGGTGCGTGAGCAAATCGGCCACGGTGTGGATTTCATTAAGGTCTATGCCGACTACCGCTGGGGCCCGCAAGGCGAGGCCCGCCCTACTTTTTCATTGGAGGAGTTGCAGCTCATTGTGCAAACTGCTGCCAGCAGCGGCCGGCGGGTGGTGGCCCATGCGGCCACCGCCGAAGGTATGCGCCGCGCCACCCTGGCGGGCGTAGCCACCATTGAGCATGGCGATGGCGGCACGCCCGAAGTTTTTGCCCTCATGGCCGAAAAAGGCGTGGCCTACTGTCCTACCCTGGCCGCCAGCGACGCTATTTTGCAGTACCGGGGCTGGCAAAAAGGCCGCCAGCCCGAACCTCCCCGCATTCAGCAAAAACGCGCAAGCTTCCGGGCAGCCCTGGCCGCGGGCGTGCCCATCGTATTTGGGGGCGATGTGGGGGTGTTTCCCCACGGCGACAACGTGCGCGAGCTGGAGCTCATGGTGGCCTACGGCATGTCGCCCCTGGCTGCCCTGCGCTGCGCCACTTCCGGCAACGCCGCCCTGCTGGGCCTTCCCGACCGCGGCCGCATCGCCCCGGGCCTGCTGGCCGACCTCATCGCCCTGGAAGGCGACCCCACCCAACAGCCCTCTGCCCTGCGCCAGGTGAAATGGGTGATGATAGGTGGGGAGGTGGTAAGCGAATAATTTTCGTGTAGGTAGAGTTGTGGGGTGTTATTTTATTGAATATCAGCGTGTTATATTGGTGTGGTTTCGATTTTGAATGAATCATGGGTGGAGAAAGTCGTATGTTTATATAAGTTCAAACGACTAAGAATTTATACCATGTTACCATCCAAAGCCAGTCATTCGAAAGCTAAGCCCAAGACCCTGGTGCTCATCGACAGTTCCAACTTTCACTTTATTCTCAAGCATTTTGGGCTGTATGAAAGCGAAATTCGCTGGGGAGATTTCTTTCATTGGCTGGCCGGAACGCGCCATGCTTCAGAGCTGGAGGTGAGATGGATCAAGCCGGAAAAACTCGTTCAAACCTCCACACACACTGCGGCCGGAGCAGCCTGGCTGCGGGAAGCGCGTGCGAAGTTTCGGCATGTGGACAATATGTACAGGCGGTTTGAAGAACAATACCAGGAAATTCGCATACAGCGTACGGGATTTGTACGGGCTGATCCTGAGCAGCAGCTTTACCTGGAAGAAAAAGGAGTGGATGTGGCCCTTGGGGTAGAGCTGGCCTGGGCGTCCAGGGATGAAAGCTATGATAAAATTATCCTTATCAGTGGCGACAGCGATTTGGTATATGCCGTACACAAGGCGCAGCAAAGCGGTAAAGCCGTTAAGCTCATCGCTTTTTGCGACACTCACCGGCAGCCAGTCAACATGAGCAGGGCGTTGGCCCGCTGTGCCAACAAGGTATTTAAGGTGTACCTGTCCACTTTGAAAAGCCGTTTTTTGCTCTCCCCTCAGCACGAAGGCAACACCACTGCCAAAAAGCCGCTGGCCGTGGCCTAATAGCCCGTGAAACGCTGCCCCTTGAAGAGAAAGTTGAGGAAAAGGGTGGAGAATAAAACCATGGGGGTGTAAAAGCCCAACACCCAAAATGAATAATGGAAATTGCCGTGGGAAGAGAAAAGGCAGGTTGAAAAACCTTCCTCCTGAGCGTAGGTTTCATAAAATATGTCCAGTACAATGCTTCCCGCCAAGTACGTAAATAACAACCCAAAGCAGATAATGGCGCAAATTCGCAAAAAAACAGATACCCCCCTGAGGTCCGGAGCCTGTGCTTTAATTTCTCTGAAAAGGTAAACCGGGATAAGGGTGAGTATGAGTACCATATAGAACATAAAGACTCCCCAACTGAGGTCAGTTAACGCAAGCAGCTTGGCAAAGGCCATCCAGGTGATGATGAGGGTAATGGAAAAGCGCGGCAGGAATAAGTTGAAAAGGGGAGTAAGCCGGAATTTGAGAAAATTATTCAACCCCACCCATAAAACAGAAATGCCTGCGGCTATAAGTAGTCCAGTAATTCCATACCCTATCCAGGGAGCGTAATTCTTTAAACCCGCCTCCTCCGGGACGTTAAATGCCACTACAAAAAAGTACGCAAACAACATAAGGGGAATTACCATCAGAAATTTATACAAGTGATGTGCCTTGAAAATCAGCTGAAATGCCTTAAGGAAATGGAAGCGTTTGATGTACCAGTCTGCGCATTCGGCTATGGTAGCCGACAAAATAGGGGACCGGCGTTTGGGAGAGGAGACGAGTGCTTTGAATGCATGGGTTAGCTCTTCTTCCATATTTTCCCTAAACCATTTTGAACTACTGAGCACAGTGGGGCTTTCTTGCTGGATGAGGATGTTTAACAAGCGGTCTTTGGCCGCTTGTGCTTCTTCATTGATCAGCTCTTTAACTCCCGCTGCCATAGCGGATGCTTGTGCCAGTCTGTCGGCCTGAAAGTAAAGCTCAGCTTTGGCCAGCAGGGCATTCAAAAATACATGCTCCCGCATCACCATTTTGAGCTGATCAAAGTTGGGACTTTGAGCAAATACCCTGCTGTGAACCAGGTCGAAGAGAAAATCTAGCAGCAGCATCCTCAGGGAAATATCAATATTGCCGCCACTATTTTCCACAATTGGCGGTGCAAGGGTATGGCCGCTAACAATTCCATGGGTGTCTGGCCAGAAAGCTGGTAGTTCTGAATAAGTTTTATAGGCCGAGTCAGTAGTCTGAAGCTTAAAAAAATTTCCCTTATCGTCCGAGGAATTGGGATAATTGGTCTTTTTACGTTGTGGGTATAAAGCCCTTAGCTCCCGGTAGAGTTTCCCTCTGGGGTTTTGATAATCTAAATAATGCAGCTCAAACAGTATGGAATTTTCCTGGCTGCTTTTATCGCTAAAATAGCACACCACCTCCTTTGATTTAATCACGAGGTATATAGGCTTATACTTGTCAGGGCTCAACTGGTAAATGCGTTTATACCTGAAAATGGCAATGCCGTCATTCAGGCGTGAGGCCCGGTCGAGTTCAAAAAATTGACCTGCATTCATGGAAACTGCTGTCGAAGTTTAATGATATAAGCATCGGTTTTATTCAGTAGCTCAATGGCGTCATCCGCTGTATCCTTCACATACTTAGCCTGATCGTATTTCACCGCATGTACCAGCCGCCGGATCAGCTGAGTTTCTTCCCACATCCTGGCCCAGTCGGAGCCCAGGCCGTACACAATGAGGTAGGCCAGATGCTGGAAGTGCAGGCAGATAGTGGGGAGCAGGTTTTGGGGATCAATTTCGTGCAGGTAAGAGGAGGCAAACCAGCTTGTTTCTTTTCCCATGCTTTCATGAGGTTCATCCCGGTCTGTATAGGTGAGGTCGGCTTTTTCTTTGAGCTTTTGGATGCGGGTATTGATCTCGGCTATATGTGGATAGGCGTCTCTGAACACTTGTTTGAGTTGTTCGGCAGACCCACTCCCCTGCAGGCGGGTGTTCATGTCTTTGAGCAGGGTGTCCAGGCTCAGGCCAATATGGGTGCGGTAAGATTCCAGGAAGCTGTAAAACAAATAGCGAAAAAGCTGAGGCGTATTCACCGGGTCGGCACCATCGGCAATTTCCATGTACCGGCCAATGCGATTGATGCCCATCGCAATCAGGTGGCTGTTAAAGGCATAATCAAACACAGAAATGGGAAAAATCCAGTGCTTGTCAAAGGGTTTGGCCTCAGCAATGGACAGCTCGGCCGGGGTGTTTTCGCTCTCCTCCTCCGTCTGCTTTTTTCGCGCCTCCTGATCTTTCAACATCCTGCGCAAGAGATAGTGGCCATACTGCTCCTCTTTTTGGGCTTCGCCCATGCCAAAAAAATAATCCAGCAAGATGATATCAGCAGCTGGAAAATGCTGCATTTGCTCCATCCCATTGGTGATGTAAGCGCGCTTTTTATCTTCCCACTGGCGGCTGAGCACTTTGATGATGTCTTTCCCCTTTTTTCCCGCTGGGGTTTTTCTTCTGTTGAGGAGTTTTTCAATCAAAGGGATTTTACTTTCGGCATGGGGCTCAGAACCGGTCTTTCCGGGTTTAGGCTTTGGGCCGTCCAGGTCTTCCCTCAGGGGTTTTTTGAAATAATCGTCAATGATGATGCACCCCCAGGTATATCCGCGCAGGGCCTTGATGAGCTTATTGGCCTTGCGTTTCATGTTGCTTTCGGCGTGAAAGCGGTAAGGGGTAACTTTTTTGGCGTGTCCCGAAACGAGGTCGATGAAGTAGGAATTTTTGAGTTTTCTGCACTGAAATTCCAGGTACTCCTTGCTCACAATTTTGTTGTACAAATTGCGCTGCAATCCTATATCTTCCAGAGCTTCCTCCAGGCGCTGAACGAATGTATCAACCGGTAAAACGGGCACATACCAGTGCCAGATGCTGCTGTCCCAAAAGCGGTAGCGGGGGTCGATGAATTTCCGTATAGCTTTGATGGTGTCCGATTCGTGCAGGTGGCTGCCTGCTTTGCGCTCACTTCTCGGATAAGCAGTTTGCATAGCCTGCTTATCCAGCCCCTGCATGATGTCGTCTGTACCCACTACCAACATGGGAACAGGCGCATACTGCTGCGATATTCTGGCTTCGGAAACAGGCCGTAGCCGCTCGTCTCCTACCAGCTTATCGTAACACTGCGGGTCGGCCAGGGCGGAATGAGAGGCATAGGCGATGATCACCTCCAGGGCTTGGGGGTCTTCAGTAGCAATCTGGATTTTTGGGCTTTCTTTGAGTTGCTCCTGCAAGCCCTTAAAAAGCAGAAAATCCGTTGATTCTTTTTCTTTCCAGTATTCGGCCTCCTGAGTTTTGACGAGGAAATACCTCAGTTTGAGTTTGGGGGTCATTTTAGTTTATAATATTTTACAATTAGTGGAAATTGCCGTATGAGGGCGGGATAAAGCTTGTCATACTTGTTGATATAGGTTTTTTTGAGGTGGTCTGAGCTCTGTATGCCCAGTGCTTTGGCAGCTTTGTCCTTTTTGCCATGGTGGAGCTGCAGGGCCTTTTCGATGTATTCCAATTCCAAACGGGCAACCGCCTCCGCCATATCTTCCAGCCGCTCCTGCTTTTGAAACAAATCCGCCGGCAGAGACGTCAACGCTACTTCTTTGCTCATGTATTGATACCGCCCGGTAATGGGGTTCTTTTGGGGATGGGCTTGCTTGTGGGTCTCCATCATGTCGTTCAGTACTTTGTACAGCTCCTCCACATTGCCCGGCCAGGGATACTGCAACAAAATGTCCCAAACCTTGGGGGTAATCAGCCCGATGGGAAAATCATTTACCTGCATCCACTTTTCCACATAAAGCTCAATATCTGCCGGACGCTCGCGCAGCGGAGCCAGATAGACATGCTCCAGCTCGTGGAAAAATGCGTCTTGTAATTTGCCGACCTTCAGCAGCTTGCTTGCTTCGGTTTCCAGCTCGAATACAAATTGCACGGGCAGGGGCTCGCGTGAATGCAGGTAGCGCTGCTTTCCAATCATCTCTGCAAAGCCATTTTGTATGCCTTTGTCCAGTAGTTCTGTATTGCGTACAAACAAAATACTGCCATGTGCCTGCTTGAGAAAGTCGCGCTTTTTGCTGCCGGGTTTGCGGCTCATAACTTTCAACAACTCCTCTCTCAACCAAAGGGAGCAGTCTTCTATCACGGGAGGTTTGCTGGACACATAGTGCTGAGACTTGTAGTGCAGGTAATGAATGACGTTTTCTTTGTCCAGGCCGGGCTCGCCTATGAGAAAAAAAGAATCCCGGCGGGCTGCCAGACTGTCGAGCTGCTCGCGCAGGCGCATTTGCTGGGGCGAGCAGCCAATCAGCTCTTTTTTCAACTCGCTTCGGCGAAAGTCCTGCTTCTTTTTGCTGTTGATGAGCTGATTGATTTTTTCCCTGAATTCCTCCGAAAACAAATCCAGCTTACCTTTGTACAAATACTCTTCGGCTCCATTGAGAATGGCCGTTTGTATGCGTTCAATTTCCCTGTAGCTGGAGTGAGCCACAATCTTGACGGTGGGGTAGCGCTTCCGTATGGTTTTGATGTAATCCAGACCGGAAAAGCGGTCTTTTTCGTTTACTTTGATGTTGAGGTCCACAATGGCCAGGTCGATGTCCTTGCGGGTAAAGGTGTCTTTCACCCGGGGCAGACTCTCGGCATAATACACGTTGTGCGCGGGAAGCGCTTCGTGTATGTCTTCATAGACATGCCGTTCGTCGTCAATGACCAGAATATTGCCTCTCATAGCGGTTGATCAAGTGAGTAAAAATCCGTAATGGCAGAGAGCGTGCCGTCCAGGTAGGTCCCTACCTGCTGGTACAGCTTGGGTTCAAACTCCCGGCCTTCTTCCAGCAGCAGCTTCAGCTTTTCCTCCAGTTCGAGGTAGCACTTCAGCTCGGGGTAATCCGGCATGAGCATGAAGTAAGGCGCAGCTTCGCGCCACAGCTCTTGCAGGGTTTCAGCTATGGTCTTCACCTGTCGGGTGTAGGGTTCCCCGCTCAGCTGACTGATGGGGTATTGCCTGAGCTTGCGCTCCAGCCGCCCCAGGGGCGTGCGCAGCAGCAGCAACTGCCTGTGGAAGGTTCGGTCGCCGTGGCTGAGCAAAAACTGCCGCACCCGAATGAGCAGGTTGGGATCCACAGCCGGGGGAACCCACCAACTGTCCTGCGCTTTGAGCTTATGGGCCTTGCTGATGGCCTGTTCCAGTTGTACAGGCATGTTGGGGATGCTCAGGTAGTTGGGGGAAGGGTGGGCTTCCCAGCCCATGAGCATGAGCCTGGTCCTGCTGTTGTGCTTGCGCAGGTAGCGCTGCCACATACTCAGGGCTTCAAAGGCCTCGCCCTTTATGGCGTACATGCGCAGCAGGATGATGGCCTCGCTGTTGCGCGCTGCCCGGCATACTTCCGGGCATACCCGCACAGCAGGATAATCCTTTTCAATCCAGTTGCGAATTGCAGGGGAACGATTTATGATGGTTATATTCATTATTCCGAATTAAAAAATGAGAAGGTTGTCCGGGCGCTGAGCATAGCCGGAGCAAGGTCAAAACTGCTGTAATTGAATGTTATTTTTTTACAAAGTGCTGTCTGCTTCAGGTCTGATAAATCCGCTCCACCATCTTGTTCAACTCTTTGGCCAATACACTTTTTTTGGTAGAATCCAACCGCTCATTCGCATATTCTTCCAGTATGTTCAAAAATTCATTTTCCTGACCACTTTCTAGCTGGAAGCCAAACTTGGGGTGCCTCAGGTCTTTGCAGGTTTTGAAATTGCAGGCTTCGGGCACTGCTTCGATTTCAGGGTCGGCCGGGCTGTTTTCCTCTGCCCTGAGGTAGTGCAGGAAGTTTTTAACCATGGCAAAAATGACCTTTTTATGCTCAGGAAGATAGTATGGGATCATGCTTTCAAATACTTTCTCGCGCATGTGTACCAGCCTGGCCCGGGTGCTGTACCAGTATTCGTCCCATACATAGTCAAAGCGTTCTTTTTTTACAGCCTCAAACTGCTCTTGCTCATTTTCAAAAAAGGCGGTGAACTTCACTTTCTTGGGGAGCGAATATTCTCCCAGGGCCGAATCCAGAAGCCCTAGTTTCAAATCATACACTGCTCCCATGCCTCCCCCAAAACTGAATACTTTCCGCAGGGGAGTCTGCTGTTCGGGCTGTGGGTGGCACTGTTTAAACGCCTCTTCTACATATTGCTCCTCAAAGCCATAGTGGCTGTGGTTGAGGTACAGCAAATGTAGCTCCCGGCTATCTGCGGCCATGCCCAGTTTTTTTCTGACCCGCTGCTCCAAATGCGGAATGAGTTTTTGGATAAATCCCTTTCGCTCTTCCTCTCCATAATCTTTGAGGTTGATGCGCAGGGGGATGATGAAGCAGTTGGTGGAAGGCAGCCCACCGGCTTTGTCGCTTACCGGGTCTATTTCCAGCTCCAGGGTAACTTCTCAATAATGGTTACCAAACCCCATGCTGTCCTTTGTACGTATATGTATTAAATCTTTATTCAACTACTGCCTATGTCCGACTCAGATTCCCTCATTCCTCAAGACGAATCGATCCTATCACACCCCTTAGTGAAATACATGGAGGGGAAGTTGTTGGCTCAACAAAGTCGTATTCAGGAACTGGAATTAGCCTATAGTGAGCTTCAACAGGCGTATGCCTCTTTGTTATCGGACTATTTGAAGGTAGTTTCTCGTGT
>RFHT01000245.1 GCA_003696835.1 Bacteroidota bacterium | reverse complement strand
GTGAGCGGCTACAGCCCACAGCAAGCAACCCTCATCGGCAGCGTGCCGGGCTTTGTGCATACCTTTACCGATGCCGATATGAACTGCTACGATGGCCATAGTTACCGCGTTCAGGCAGTGGGACCAGACTACCATTCCTGGAGCGACACGGCGGCAGCTGCTCCCATTCACTACGGGCCTGCTGAGCCCATGCACCTACTTACGGCCACCGTGGCCGACAACCAATGGATACAGCTGGAATGGGAATTGCCGCAAATTGAGCGCCTGGCGGCCATTCGCCTGGAGCGGCAGGAGGGCTCCCGGTACAAAGAAATATACCGGGAGGAGGTTCCTGTGCAGAACCTCAAGTACAGAGATGAGGCAGTCAGCGTACAGCAGGCCTTTTACCGCTACCGCGCCCTGGGCATCGACAGCTGCGGCGACCTTACCCCCATTGGGCAAACCGCCAACAGCATACTGCTCAGGGCAGAAGTGCAGGCAGATCACGTACAGCTCAGCTGGAATCCCTATGAGGGCTGGACCAATGGGGTTGACTATTATGAAATACAAAAATTTGATGTGTATGATGGAAAGTACAAAATTATATCCACCCTGTCCTCATCTGGCCACACCTACTCAGAGCCCATGACAGATGATCCCAAAGAAAAACACTGTTATCGCGTGCTGGCTTACGAGCAGGGGGGGCATGAAATGAGCAGCCTTTCCAACGAAGTGTGCGTACAGCCAGTACCCCTTATTTTTGTGCCTAATGCATTCAGTCCCAATGGAGACGGGAATAATGACTTCTTCGAAATAAAAGGTTTGTTTCTAAAAAATGTACGTATCCATATCTATAACCGCTGGGGAAACAGGGTATTTGAGGCACAAAATCTTACATCCGCCTGGGACGGAAAATTGCCCGATGGACAGGTTGCACCCGAAGGAGTTTATGTATTTGTCATATCTGGCACGAGCTTTGAAGATAAAGCTGTAAATAAAGTTGGAAGCCTGACACTGTTCAGGTAGAAAAAAGAACCGGCCCCGGGTATAAAGCACAATCATCATATAAACCCGGGCTCGCAAAAAAACGGAATAAGTGTAGCAAACAGCTTCAGGTAGTGCAATAGCTTTAGCATAAATGGTGTTTCATAATTACAGCAGGGGTCCAGCATTGGACCTCTTTTTTTTGGGGGGTAGCGTTTAGCGTTCTTTACTGTTTACCTCAAAGCTCAGCCCTACGCGATGCACCACGCCCAGAAAGCGCATGGGGTCAAATGCATAATCAAACATCAGCGGATGGCGCCCCATGCGCATGCGAAGTCCTACCCCTGCAGTGGGATAATCCTGGTCTTTGACGTTGATTTTGTAGCCCGCCCGCAAAAAGAGCAGAGATTTATAATTGTACTCCAGGGCAAGGCGAATATTTTCGGCATTATCATTGGGATGATTTAGTTGTACAGCAGCTAGCAGCGACTGGTCGCCACTTTCATTTCTGTATGGCACCATGGAAATGCCGAGTTTGAAGATGGTGGGAGCGGGGTAGGACTCCAGATCGGGGGTTTTCTGCAACAGGGCATCTTCTTGCTCCAGCTCACCGTGCAAGACCGAATTGAAGCCAAAACTCTGCACCAGCACTGCAAATCTCAGTTCTTTTACATCCGTGCGGTACAAAAACCCCAGGTCAAATACAGCCGTATTGGCCCTGAACTCTGCCAGCTGTTCGTGTACATATTTGGCCGTAATGCCATAGCTAAACTGGTCGGTGAGTTGCTGCGAATACGTCAGGCCCGCCGTGTAGTAATTGGCATAAAAATACTCGCCTGTACCTTCGGGCTGAAAAACCGTGCGCACCTTCATGGGGCCCGACCCCAGCGCACTGAGCGAGGCAGCAAAATGGCCTGCTCCTGTGGGAATAGTGGCAGAAAGAAAGGCATAGTTGATGTCGGCCACCCAGAAGGTGTTGGAGGCCGCAAGGCCAAAGCCGCTTACTTCCGGCATGGTGGCAGGATTGGTGTAGGCACTGTACAGGTCGCCAGGCAGGCACAGGTTGGCACTGGCCAGGGCCGCCGAACGGGGGCTGACGTCCATCTTCAGAAAAGTGAGGCTGGAGATGCCGGCACGCTGGGCACCCAACTGGGGAAACAGCTGGGCCAGCAGCCCCAAAGGCACTCCCGTCAACAGAATAAGCAGGAAAAGTCTCATATCAAGCTGGTCATGCGGGGGATGAAGTTAGCCAAATTTACGGCTGAATCCATTTAAATTGTATTTTTTCCTGAAATGTGTATTTTTGTAACCTCTCCTCTTGTCAGATTCATGTCCCGGTATCTCAGGTTTAGCAGCCTTTTGTAGGTAAAAGGTGTGGTAAAATGATGCGTTAATGACATGAAATTGAAAACATTATGTGTGATAGGAGTTGCTCTATGCCTAATCTTATCCTCAAAAGTGCAGGCACAATATATAGAGGCATCCCTCAGCCTGCGGTCGCCCTCGGCCAACTTGTCTGAGTGGCAGTACCGCCCGGGCATGATGCGACTCAATGTCCTAAACCGGGCGCAGAGCATTCAAATTGTAACGGCCTTTGTAGAAATTTCTGATGCAGAAGGCCCCGTGGCCAACAACGGTGCTGCGGCTGGTCAACTGCTCGAGCTGGCTCCGGGCAACAATGTCTTCTATGCCGACCGCCTGTTTGCGGGTGAAAGTATCAATTTTATCCAGGTACTGCCTGGCCAGCCCCTGCCAGAGGGCGAATATCAAATTTGCGTGAGTTTGGAGCTGGTCGATGGCCTGGTACAGGAAATTTCCCCTGCCTGTGCCACCTGGCAATGTGACGGCAAGAGCCGCCCCATGCTGGCGCCCTATGCGGCCCCTACCCTCATCGGGCCCAAAGACGGAGCCGTCATCACCCAGGATGCCGACCGCCGCATCGCCTTTGCCTGGACCCCGGTGTGGCCCATACCCGACTTCCGCGTCAATTATGTACTGCTCGTATATCCCCTGGCCGAAGGCCAGACACCCTTTGAGGCCGTTATGGGAGGGCAGCCGCTGGTAGAAACAGTGGTGCCCGGCAGCGTGTGGAAGCTATGGCCCTCCAAAGTACCCTTGCCCGAAAACGGTACCTACGTGTGGACCATACGGCCTCTCAGCAATTTGGGAGAGCCCCTGCTGCCTTTTCCGGGCATCAGCAGCATATTCACCTTTACCATTGACTATGAACCAACCAAACGCATAAAAAAACATGCCGACGGCCGCATGCAGATTCAACTGGCCGATCCGCCACCTGGCGCTGCCTGGGAGCAGTTTGAAGCCTTCTGCTGGGAGCCCCTTCCCCAACAAGGTTTGCATTACCAGCTCCACCTCACCCAGTCGGTTTGCGATAGCATCATCCCCGATACCCTTCCTTATCCCTTTGCCCCCATGATTGGGCGGCGCACCCACCAGGACAGTGTCAATGAGCTCAAACGAGACATCGCCCAGCTTGAGGAGGAAATTCGCGTGTGGCATACCTTCGGGCAG
>RFHT01000244.1 GCA_003696835.1 Bacteroidota bacterium | reverse complement strand
GAGCTGGAACGCGATGCGAATATTGACCACATCTTTGTCACCCAGCATACGCCCTGTTTTCCCAATGGCGGCCACGTGCAGGACGACATGTGGTACAACGGGCGAAACGATTTCCGGCCCTTTGTGGCTGGCAACCCCCTGCCAAAGGGCATCATTGAGCGCAGGGACGAACTGCTGGACATCTTGGTCAACAAAAGCCAGAAGGTCATTGCCATTCTCACAGGGGATGAGCACAATTACGCCCGCACCCGCATAGACGGCAGCATGAACATCTATCCGGAAAACTACATCGGCTCTCGCATACAGCTTTCGCGCACCATTTACCAGATCAATAACGGAGCTGCAGGCGCGCCCTACTACGCCCAGGAGCAAACTCCCTGGAGCGACCATGTGAGCGGCTTTACCACCCAGAATGCCCTGGTGTTTTTTGAAGTGGAAGGCAAAAAGATATACATGCGGGTGCTCAATCCCGATACGCTGGAGGAAGTAGATGAACTGCAACTGAGGTAAACCACCCTTTGCTTATTCCTTCAGGCGTACATAAATGGAGGATGGCCCTTTGTCTGTTTCAAACTTCAGCTCAAACTTGTCCGAATAGGCTTTGAAAAGGCTGGAAAGTTTGCGGTAGCCAAAGGTGCGCGGGTCGAAGCCGGGGTCGAGCTGCTGTAGCTGGGTGCCTACGGCCGACAGGTGTACCCAGTCGTCCTCTCCGGAAGCCAGTTCGTAAGCTTCCAGCAGCATAGGCAGGGGATCGGGCTTTTTGGTTTTGGTTTTGGTTTTTCTGCCGTTTTTGCTCTTAGTAGTGGTGGGTTCTTTTGGCAGCAGGTTTTCGGTATAAATGAACAAATTACAGGCGTTGACAAAGGCCTTGGGCGTTTTGTTTTCGCCTATGCCCATCACAAAAATGCCTGCCTCGCGTATGCGCGTGGCCAGGCGGGTGTAGTCGCTGTCGCTGGACACCAGGCAGAAGGCATCTACCAACCCGCTGTGCAGCAGGTCCATGGCGTCTATGATCAGGGCACTGTCAGTGGCATTTTTACCCACGGTATATCTGAACTGCTGTATGGGCTGCACGGCATGGTCGTTGAGCATGCCTTTCCATCCCTTCATGTTGGGGGTGGTCCAGTCGCCGTAGATCCGCCTGAGGGTGACAGTGCCGTACTTGCCGGCTTCGGCCAGGTATTTGCCCAACAAAGTTGGGCGGGCATTGTCTCCATCTATCAATATGGCTACCTTGGGTTGCGACTGGGTAGGAAAAGGTGATTGCATCGGTATTTTTATTTTTTGTATTTTGGTTCGTTTTTAATTACTGCAATACTACAACTTTTATGAAATTGGAAGAAGCCATTCAACAAACCCACTTCAGGTCGGAGTATCAAAAGGCTACCATCAATTTGATTTATACGCATAATTGGCTCAAAGATCAAATTAAATCCATTTTAAAAGATTATAACGTCACCATGCAGCAATACAATGTGTTGCGGATACTGCGCGGACAATACCCCAGGCCCGTTTCTACCCATACCATACGCGAGCGCATGCTGGACAAAATGTCGGATGCTTCCAGGATTGTAGAGCGGCTTTTCCGCAAAGGACTGGTAAAAAGAAGCACCTGCCCGGCCGACAAACGTCTGGTGGACGTCACCATCAGCCAGCAAGGCCTGGAATTACTCAGCATAATGGATACCCGAGCAGAGGCGCTGGACAATTTACTGAAAAACCTCTCCCTGAAGGAAGTACAGCAGCTCAATGATTTGCTGGACAAGATCAGGGAATGAGGTACTTTTGTGAAAAAGAGAAAAAATTTTAAAAAAATTGCTCCCTCCCTTTAAACCCCGGCCCGCCTTTCTCATCTAAGGGGTGTATTCGACAAACAACAGATAGTTTCACCTTAAATCTTAAAAAATCATGAAAGCGATCTTATCGTTAAGAAACACCCTTGCCCCATTTTTCCTGACGCTGCTGGCTGTGGCCATGTTTGGCCTGACGGCCTGTACCGAACAGGATGTGCCGGATCCCGAGGCGGATCTGAGCGAGGAGGCAGCCCAGGCCGCCACTGAAGCCGAAGTGGAGGCCTCTATTGAAGATGTGAGTGAAGTGACCTTTGAGGCCATGGACCTGACGGATCCCGCCTCTATGCGCAGGGATTTTCCTGCTGAAGACCGCATGATTACAGATTGTGCCACGATTACCCATGATACTGCTACCAAAACCATCACCATTGACTTTGGTGAGCCTGCCGACAGCTGCCGCAACCGCAGAGGGCAACTGGTAAGCGGCAAGGTCATTATCAACTACACCCGCCGGCTGTATGTGCCGGGTGCCACCCTTACCGTTACGCTGGAAGACTACTACGTGGACGGCAAGCACATTGAAGGCACCAAAACCATCACCAATGTGTCGGAGAGCATACGCGACAACATCAGCCTGAATACCACCCTTACCGGCGGCAAGGTCACCTGGCCCGACGGCAGCTTTGCCACCCGCGAATTCGACCGCACCCGCACCTGGGTCCGGGCACGCCACCCCATCAATGATGAGTTCCACATTGAGGGCTCCATGAATGGCACCAACCGCGAAGGGCAGTCATACAGCATGACCATTCTTTCCAAGCTGATATTCAAGCGCAAGTGCCGCCGCCAGGGTGTACGCATTCCCGTACAAGGCATGAAGCTCATACAGCGCGACGGACATTCCGACCTCTACGTCGATTACGGCGACGGACAGTGTGATTACCTCATCACCCTTACCCGCGATGGCGAAAGCCGGGTGATTGATGTACGAGATTACCGCCCGCAATAAGCAGGCATATCTGGCTCAATCTGTTTTCATGACCCTCTCCGGCAAGCTCGCCGGGGAGGGTTTTTGGTGATGCAGGTGACAGGATGCAGGTAGCAGGTGACAGGATGCAGGTCACAGGTGATAGGATGCAGGTCACAGGATATCCTGCCATCCCCTTGAGGGACTTCCGCTGCGCTCCAGCTTGCATCCTGAATTACCTTAAAGGCATCTCCGCTGCGCTACGACTTGCATCCTGCCACTT
>RFHT01000243.1 GCA_003696835.1 Bacteroidota bacterium | reverse complement strand
GGCAAAAGGTGATTCTCATCGCCAATGAGGTATGGCAAAAAGGCCTGTCCGACCCTGCCTACCATGGCTGTGGCACCACCTTGTCCGGGGTGCTGGTGAAGGGCAATGCCTTTCATCTGGTGCATGTGGGCGATAGCCGCGTGTACATGCTCGACCGCTCCAACAACCTGCTGCAGCTCACCCGCGACCAAACCCTGGTACAAAGACTCATGGACCAGGGACAGTTGAGCCCGGAAGCAGCCAAAACACATCCGCAGCGAAATGTGATGTATTCGGCCATTGGCCAGGAGCCTTCAAAAATTTCCATTGACATAAGAGGGCCGGAATCCATCCGGCAGGATGAGTTATTGCTGCTTTGCTCCGATGGCATACACGATGCGCTGGAAGACGAACAACTGCGCGAAATACTGATCGAACATAAGCAGAATTCCGCTTTGGCAGAAATATTGGTACAGGCAGCTTATGATGCCGGTGGAAAAGACAATATTACCGCTTGCTGGTACAGACATTAAGCAATGCGCTACAGATATGAACAGAACACTTGCATTATTTTTTGATGAGGAAGCAGTCAGTGCAGCTGTAGAGCCCTATAAGGGGAAGTTTTCTGCAATTGACAAAAAGGGGCAGCAGGTATTTCCCCTCTGTTTTTATTTGTCCGAAAAGGAAATACAATATGGAGCCTCCTTCCAGGAAGCAGCTGCCAAGGGTGACCCCAGGGCAATCAACCGCTTTTATGAGCATTTGCTGAATAAACAGGCAAGTTTTCGCCTGGCCGGTTACGAGCGGCCTTTCATCAGCTTACTGGAACCTCTTATGCGGGACATACTGGAAGTGTACGAGGCCAAGTTGACGACCTTTGGCGCCGACCCTGAAGGCTTTGATACTGGCATTCCCATCAGTGTGGCTTTTTCTGACAGTATTGTCCCCCGCGCCCGAAAGGCCATCATGGCCTACCTCAGAGAGCAGAAACTGGAGCCCACAGCCGACTCCGGCACGGAACCTCCGGCGGCTTTGTTTGTCCGCAATCTGCTGGCTGCCGGGCAGCTGCCTGGCGAGCGGCTCACTTATGCTGTGGTGGAGGCCTTTGCCTCCAACTTGCATGTGTCGGTGCTGCAGTTTAGCCCGGCTGGCAAGCCCCAGCGGGTGCACTTCGAGCGTTTTCCCGGTTATGGAGAAGACCCCCGTGTGGGCGTACTGGCCCGCTATGTGGTAGATGAAATCAACAGCAGCAGGCACTTGCTGCATACCGAGGAGGAAAAAAACCGGGAATACCAGCAGCATTTCGCCCTGGCAAAAAAATGGAACCAAAAACTGCTGACTACCCAGCGGCCTTACATTCACGTGCAGGCGGCCCTTTCGGCCATGCCCAATTCTCCCAGTAACATCACCATCAGAAAAAAAAGCATAGAGGAACTCACCCGTGCCCACAGCCAGCAACTGGTGCGTTACATGGAAAAATGTGTACAGCAGGTGTGTGATACCGAAGAGTTGGCCCGCATTTTTGTGCTGGGCGATACCCTCAAGAACAGTCAGGTGCTGCAAGCATTTCATCGATTCGGGCAGGATAAATTGTGGGTGTGGGGCAATGAGGGGAGGCTGGAAGTGCTGAAAGGGCTGCTCCTCAACAGCCGCGAACCCCAACTCACTCAGCCACAACATGCCCTTTCCGCTGAAGAGCCTCCATCTCCCACCACCCACCCAAAACAGCAACTCGCTGCTTTTGAGCTTCCCCCAGCCGCCACCCTCATCTTTGAATGGTCGCCCAACCGTAGAGTGAAAGCCATCAGTAGAGGCAATGGCCAATTTGAAATTGTGGAGCACCAACACTCCAAAGTAATCACTGGCGACCACTTCGTGCTGGAACACATCCAGATGGGGCAGCCCGCCATGCTGAAAAATGTGGTGAGAAAGGGAAAGCCATTGGGAAATTACCGCTCAGGCGCTATTACCCACCTCGAATCATCCTAAGGCCCCCATATTGAGGCGCAACTGCCGGGCATAACGGTCCACCACTTCAGGCCCCACCTCCTTTTCCCAGCCTATATCCAGCAGACTTTTCAGGCCGGAGTACTTCAGTATGACCTCTCTGCTTGAGGCATTGGGTTCTCCATTGAAGATGAGACCCAGGCAGGGCACTGATCGCCTAAGCAACAAATCCAGGGAAAGCAGGCTGTGGTTGATGCTGCCCAGGTAGTACTTGCTTACCAAAATTACTGGCAGCCTGAGTTGCTGAACCAGGTCAATGTTGAGAAAATGCTCGTTGAGTGGCACCATCAGGCCTCCGGCCAGTTCAACCACCAGGAAGTTGGAGGCTTGGGGCAGTTTAAAATCTTCGGCCTGAATACGGATGCCTTCCAGGGCTGCAGCTGCATGGGGCGACATGGGGTGTTGCAGGCGATAAGTTTCAGGGAAAAAATCGCTCTCGGGCCTGCCCGTCCAGGCTTTGACCTTGGCAGTATCGCTGAATTCGAGTTCACCCGCCTGCACCGGTTTCCAGTAGCTGCCATTCAGGGCTTTGACGAGCATGGCCGAGACCAGGGTTTTGCCTACTTCGGTGTCGATACCAGCTACGATTACTCCTTTATACCGATTAATCATGGGGGTATGATATGCACCTGTGTGTGTAAACGAAAAAAATTGGCCCGAAATATGGCAAATCCGTATCTTATGTGCAAAATGAGCGGTATGAAAGCAATAATTGTTCGCCAGCCCGGAGGGCCCGACCAACTCAGCCTGGGAGAATGGGAAAAGCCGGTACCGGGACAAAAGGAGATACTCGTAAAAGTGGCTGCCACGGCCCTGAACCGGGCCGACACCCTGCAGCGGCGGGGCATGTATCCGCCGCCACCCGGCGCCAGCCCCATCCTGGGGCTGGAAATGGCCGGGACAGTGGCAGCTCTGGGCCCGGGCTGCACGCGCTGGAAAGTAGGCGATGCCGTATGCGGGCTGCTGGCAGGCGGTGGTTATGCCGAATATACCACCATACACGAGGAGCTGGCCATGCCGGTGCCCAATGGCTTTAGCATGGAAGAGGCTGCTGCCATGCCCGAAGTCTTTCTCACGGCTTTTCAGGCTCTGTACTGGCTGGCCAAACTGAAAAAAGGCGAAAGAATACTTATACATGCAGGCGCCAGCGGCGTGGGCACTGCCGCAATCCAACTGGCCCGCAAAATTGGCGCAGAAATACTGGTAACGGCTTCCGCTCCCAAACATGCTGTTTGCCGGAAGCTGGGAGCAACTCTTGCTATCGACTACAAGAGCCAGCCTTTCGAAGAAGCCGTCATAAGCTTTACCTCTGGTGAGGGAGTGGACGTCATCATAGACTTTATCGCAGCACCTTACCTGCAACCCAACCTCAACTGCCTGCGCACCGACGGACGCCTGGTTATTCTGGCCCTGATGGGAGGAATAAAGGTGGAAAACCTCAACATGCTGCCTATTCTCAGAAACCGGCTGCACATCATGGGGTCCACCCTGCGGGCCAGAAGCCTGGAGTACAAAATACGTTTGACCAGAGACATGATGGATTTTGTATTTGAAGATTTTGAAAAAGGCAGCATCAAACCCGTTATTGATCGGGTATTTGACTGGAAGGAGGTAGCGGAGGCCCATGCCTACATGGAAGCCAATAAAAATACAGGCAAAATTGTATTGCGCATTGCCGCCTGAAAACATCCGCCCCAATCGGGCGTAAGTATGAATAACTGCTGCCAGTAGGGTAGGGCACAAATTTAAAAAAAACCATGAGCAACAAACTCCCTTGGTTCACAACCCTTTGCACAATTTGCCTGACTGCTTTTCTGCTGCTGGATGGCAGGAGCCCCCAAGCGGTGCTTCGCGAAAGTGGAGCGGGCAGGGCCATGGACGCCTGGGTGTTTGCGCGTACCTACCCGGACAAAGAACTGGATACCGATGACTTTGTAGCGGCCTTTCAGCAACAAAAGCTGCAAATCCATGCCCTACACAGGCTGGAGCACCAGCCGGCCTGGCAGCCCATTGGCCCCTGGAATGTAGGCGGCCGCACCCTTTGCCTGGCTTTTGACCCCCAACATGATCAGATCGTCTATGCCGGTTCGGCCAGTGGAGGCTTGTGGAAAAGCAAGAG
>RFHT01000242.1 GCA_003696835.1 Bacteroidota bacterium | reverse complement strand
TTTTGGCCCTTTTTTATCAAGAACGGCGAAGCCCTCGCGAACACCTTTAACAATAAGCAGAGAAGTGAGCAAAAAAGGGCAAGAAGAGTAAAAAATCAAGCATTTGGAATATACAAAAGCTTAAGTTGACAGTATTGGGACCAAAGCCCGGTGTCGGAAGGCCCGCATTCCCCAACCATTTCATTTCATAATCGTTGGAATAAAGGGTAAATTTGTACCGGCATACCAAACCCTGCTGCATGAAAGCCTTATTTGCCCTCAATCCTTATATCTGGAAATACAAAAAACACCTCTTCCTCGGCATTGTCTTTGTCGTCATTTCTAATATTTTTACGGTGTATCCGGCCCAGATTGTGCGCAATGCCCTCAATATGGTAGAGGAGGTGGTACTGCACTACCAGTTATTTGCCAATACCACCCTCACCGGGCAGCTCGACAGTATGCTCAGCAGGAGCCTGCTGCTGTTTGCCGGCCTGGTGGTGCTCATGGCCCTGCTCAGGGGGGCCTTTCTCTTTTTTACCCGCCAAACGCTCATCGTTATGTCGCGCCTGGTAGAATACGACCTGCGCAACGATCTCTACCAGCATTTTCAGGAGATGTCGCTTTCTTTTTACCGCCGCAACCGCACCGGCGACCTCATGGCACGGCTCACCGAGGACGTCAGCCGGGTACGCATGTACCTGGGGCCGGGTATTATGTACACCATCAACACCATCTCCCTGGCCATAGTGGTGGTAACCACCATGCTCATGGTCAACCCCGAACTTACCTTCTATACCCTGCTGCCACTGCCCATTTTGAGCTACCTCATTTACTACGTGGAGTCCATTATCCAAAACAGGAGCGAGCGCATACAGCGGCAGTTGTCCCGGCTTACCACCTTTGCCCAGGAGATTTTTTCGGGCATACGGGTGGTCAAGGCCTACGTCAAGGAGGAGGAATCGGCCCAAAAGTTTGAAGAAGAAAGCGAAGTGTATAAGCAGAAATCCCTGCACCTGGCCCGGGTGGATGCCATTTTTTATCCGCTGGTGGTGATGCTGGTGGGGCTGAGCACCATACTGGCGGTGTGGATAGGCGGAGAATCCGTGATTGCGGGCAGGCTGAGTATCGGCAACATTGCAGAATTCATCATCTACATCAACATACTCACCTGGCCCATTGTGGCCATAGGCTGGGTAACCACCCTCATACAGCGGGCAGCGGCCAGCCAGGTGCGGCTCAACGAGCTGCTGGCTCAGCGCAACGAAATCAA
Organism: Bacteroidota bacterium; assembly: GCA_003696835.1. Taxonomy (GTDB): domain Bacteria; phylum Bacteroidota; class Bacteroidia; order J057; family J057; genus J057. The sequence goes on along the minus strand of RFHT01000242.1, from coordinate 2,570 downwards.
ATTTCCGCCTGCTTCGCCTCCGGTACAGCAGGCCGGGCTGGTATTTGAGGAGGTGTCATTCACCTACCCCGACACGGGCATAGCGGCCATACAGGAGCTGAGTTTTGAGCTCAGGCCGGGCCAGAAGCTGGGCATAGTGGGCCCCACGGGCTCGGGCAAAAGCACCCTTTGTGCCCTCATTCCGCGTTTGTTTCAGATCGACAGCGGGGAGATTCGCCTGGGAGGCCGCAGGCTGGAAACCTATGCCCGCCTGCCCCTGCGGCAGGCCATTGGCTATGCCCCCCAGGATGTGTTTCTCTTTTCCGATACCATCCACAACAACATCGCCTTCGGCCTGCCCCAGGCCAGCCGCCAGCAGGTGGAAGAAGCCGCTGCCCTGGCTGCCATAAAGGACAGCATCATGGAGTTTCCCCTGCAGTTTGATACGCGGGTGGGAGAAAGGGGTGTAACCCTTTCCGGCGGCCAAAAGCAGCGCATCTCTATTGCCAGGGCCTGGATACGCCAGCCCAACATCCTCATTCTGGATGATGTGCTTTCGGCCGTGGACACCAAAACGGAAGAAACCATTTTGCAAAACCTGCGCACCTACCGCCAGCAGCACCAAAACGCCATCGTGCTCATGGTGGCCCATCGCATTTCCTGCATACAGGATGCCGACCTCATCATTGTACTGGAAAATGGCCGCCTCACCCAAAGGGGCACACATGAAGAATTAATTCAACAAAATGGCTATTACAGCCGCATATACGAAAAACAATTACTTGAAGAAAGTAGCACCGCCTAACATTACCCTTTTTATTGGTGAATGATGTAGAATTTTCATATTTTAGTGGGCGCATAACTACACTTCACCCATGAAAAAAAACTTCATTTTTCACCTTTTACTCATTTTTACACACATACTTCCAGCTGTTTTCGTTCCCGCTCTGGTTTTTTCGCAAAATACCTTTATTGTTAATAGTTTAGGCGACAATCCCGATTTGCTTGCAGGAGATGGCGTATGCCTGGATGCCACGGGCAGCTGCAGCCTGCGGGCAGCCATAGAGGAGGCCAATGCCCTGCCCGGGCGCGACTCCATCGCATTTGCCATAGCTGGCGCGGGCCCTTTTACCATTGCCCCATCCTCTACCCTGCCTTCCATAGCTGAACCCCTGGTACTGGACGCCAGCACCCAGGCGGGCTATTCACCGGGCAATCCGCAAATTGTACTCGATGGGGGCGGCTCCCTGAGCACGGCCCTGCTCATACAGGCGGATAATTGTGTGGTGAGGGGGTTTTGTTTGGGCAATTTTCAAATGGGCATACGCCTGCTGGGCAGCAACAACCGCATTGAGGCCAATTTCATTGGCCTGGCTGCCGACGGCAACACGGCCTTTCCCAATGTACAATACGGTGTTTTCATCACACCGGGAAGCTCAGGTAATGTCATAGGGGGTCAAAGCGCCAGTCAGCGCAATGTGATCAGCGGAAACGGCGGCGCGGGCATCTCCATCACTGACGGCAGCAATACCCTCATAGCTGCCAACTACCTGGGTACCAACAAAGACGGCAGTGCGGCCGTACCCAATGCCAATGGGGTGTTTATTTTTTCCTCAGGTGGCAGCCCAAGTGGCCACCTGCTGGGGGGAAGCGGGCCTGAAGCCGGTAACCTCATTTCGGGAAATGCCGTCAGTGGCATACAGATTGTCGGTGGCAACAGCATCGCCATACAAGGCAACTTCATAGGCACCAATGCCGCAGGCGACCAGGCCATTGCCAATGGCAGCTATGGCATCAACTTTTTCTCCTTTGGCATCGAGCACATCAGCATAGGAGGCAGCGCCCCTGGTGCAGGTAACCTCATTTCTGGTAACGGCCAGATCGGAATTTTTATTCAGGGAATCAACCACCAGGTGCAGGGCAACCTCATCGGTACACAGGCCGACGGTCTTTCTCCCCTGCCCAATGGCGAGGCGGGCATACAGGTGGAAGGTGCTCTGGGGGTTGCCATTGGGGGGCAGTGCCCCCAATACCATTGCCCACCATCCCATGGAAGGCATACGCCTGCAAACGGGTTCCATCCCTACCAATGGGGTGCACATCTCGCAAAACTCCATTTTTGGCAATGGCTCCATTGGTATTGACCTGGGCTACAGCGGGCCCGAACAAGGCCCCACTCCCAACGACGTCACCGACAGTGATGCCGGTACCAACGACCTGCAAAATTTTGCCGACATGCTGGGGCCCAGTTTCGACCCTTTTAGCAACACCCTTACCCTCACCTATTCAGTGCCCTCCGTCCCCGCCAATGTGAGCTACCCCCTCACGGTGGAGTTTTTTATTGCCGATGCCAATGGCCAGGGTCGCACCTATATAGGCAGCGACACCTATACCCTCACCGATTATAACCTGCCGGCTTCGGAAAAGGTATTTTCTTTTACGCCTCTGGCTCCCATGAATGTGGGCGACGTGATTGCCAATACGGTAACGGATGCCAATGGCAATACTTCCGAATTTAACTCGGAAGTGGTGCTGGCTGCTGCCCAGGTCTTCCTCCGGGCCAGCAAACTGGCCCGGGGCATACAGCTGCA
>RFHT01000241.1 GCA_003696835.1 Bacteroidota bacterium | reverse complement strand
GTGTGGCGCATCACCCTGGACCTGCAGGCGGGTGAAGTGAAGTTTCGCGCCAACGACGACTGGGCCATCAACTTCGGCGACGACGACGGCAACGGCTCCCTCGAATACGGCGGCGCCAACATCGTCATTGCCGAAGCCGGCAACTACACCATCGACCTCATGCTGAGCGTACAGGACTATACCTACCAGATCGTGAAAAATTAGGGGGAGGGCTTTTCCATTCCGGGCAGGTGGACCAGGGCAGCCTGGTGTGCCTGCCCGGATGTGGTTTTGTGAATAATTTGTGCCTGCGCTGATTTAACGTTGTTTTGCAGGTGTTATAGCACTTGGGCTTTTTTGCCAAGAATGCCATGTTTATTAGCATGCATGGAGGAAAAATCCGTATTATTCCGTAATTTTACGAAAAGCGATGCAGCCCATGAATGAGGAAGAACAAAAAATATACGACGAGGCGTTCGAGCAGGAGACAGAAGGCGAATTTGAGATCAAACATCCTTTTGACCCCAAAGAGGTAGATATTACCGTGGAGCCTGCTACGGTATCCAAACTGGTAGATCGCATTCAGCATGATGAGATTGACCTCTTCCCCGAATTTCAGCGCAGTGCGAATTTGTGGGACAATACTCGTATGAGCCAGTTGATTGAGTCGATTCTGATCAATTTGCCGCTGCCCGCCTTTTATATGGATGTGTCTAACAATGAAAAATGGGTGGTGGTAGATGGCCTGCAGCGACTTTCTACCCTAAAAAAGTTCATTGTGGACAAAAAGCTGAACCTGACCAAACTGGAGTTTTTAAAGGAACTGGAAGGGAAAAATTACGATGAACTGGGTCGGGTTTTACAAAGGTCGATAGATGAGACGCAAGTCATTTTGTTCAAAATCAGAAAAGGAACACCTAAAAAAGTGCTGACGAATTTGTTTCATCGCATCAATACCGGAGGCTTGAAGATGACTGCCCAAGAGATTCGTCATGCCCTGAATCAGGGACCGGCTTCTCGTTTTTTGAATGAAGTGGTAGAAAGAGACTGGTTTAAACAATACCTCCGGATTTCTTCTCGCCGTATGTTGGATCGGGAACTGTTTTTGCGCTTTATTGCCTTTTACCGCAGGGGTTATCAGGCCTATGAACCTTCGCTGCGCATGTTTCTGGACGACGAAATGCAATATCTGAATGAGCAATCCAATGAAGCAGAACGCAGGGAACTGGAGGAAGCTTTTAAAAGGGGATTGGAGCGGTCCTACCATTTATTTGGGGAGCAAATGTTTAGCAAAGCCTTGCTGGACTCCAGCAAAAGAAGTCTGATGAACCGCTCGCTGTTTGAAACAACGACGGTAAATCTGGCCATGCTCAATGAACTGGAAACTGAAAAGCTGATTCGGCATCAATATGCATTTGTAGAGGACTATAAAAAATTAATGAAAACCCCATCATTTGAAGCAGCCATTACAGCCAATACCAACCAGACTGATAATGTAAAGCACAGGCATCGGGCACTTCAATCACTCATCACCCAATATACCGGACATGCTTACGCAGCTGTACATCAAGAACTTTAAAGCGCTACGGGAAGCGGACATCCCTTTGGGGGGGGTGAGCCTGTTCACTGGCCCCAATGCTGTGGGCAAATCTTCTGCTTTGCAGCCCCTGTTGCTGCTGCGGCAATCCATACGCGAGGGGAATTTTGACAAGGGCTTATTTTTAAGACATGAAGACTACCTAAGTTTGGGGCTGGGAAAGGATGTATTTTCCATTGGAGCTGCTGCTGCTGCCAGCCTGCATTTCGAACTGGAATGGGATCATGCACATAGCCTAAAACTGGACTTCCAGCAGGAATTGGGGCGGGATGTGTTGCCACTATTGAAGTTGGAGCCTCCCCAAAGCGGGTTTGCATGGGCTGAGGAGGCACTATTTAGCAGGGATTTTCAGTACCTGAGTGCCAATCGCATTCACCCACAGGTGCAATACCCAACTTCTCCCTATTACGTGGATGAATTGCATGCTCTGGGGAAAGCGGGCGATTATACCGTTCATTATTTGGGCAAATATCAGGATGAGCCGATTGCTATTTCAACACTGCAGCATCCCAAAGCGAAAAGTGATACCCTACTGGACAATGTCAGTGCCTGGATGGCTGATATTTCGGCAGGGATAAAAGTAAATGCCACTTATCACGAAGAGCTGGAAATTGCCAGCCTTAGCTACAACTTTGAAATCCCCAGCGGCTATACTGAGGATTTCAAACCTACCAATGTGGGCTTTGGGGTTACCTATGTGCTGCCGGTGATCACTGCTTTACTCATGCTCCCCAGGGGGGGGATGCTCATTGTGGAAAATCCCGAATCTCATCTACATCCCGCAGGGCAGTCCAAAGTAGCTCGCCTTTGTGCCCTGGCAGCCTCTGCCGGTGTACAGGTGCTGATGGAATCGCACAGTGATCATGTGCTCAATGGCCTGCGGGTAGCCCTCAAACAAGGAGTCATTCCACCGGAGGATATCAAAGTTTACTATTTCCATCGGGGGGAGGGGGCTCCGGCTCACGAAACCCAGATGATCCCGATCTTTCTTGACGAAAATGGACGCGCAGACCAGTGGCCGGAAGGCTTTTTCGATGAGTGGGACAAGCAATTGGACAAACTGCTGGAATAAGCGGGAAAATGGAGTATCTGATTCTGAATGAAGCTTCTCTGCCATTTGAAACTTCAGAAAGTGCTCGTAAGCACTTTCCAGATTTTTTATGGATACTGCATGACGCCATCAGGAATCAGTTCATGACAGTTCGAATTAGGGAGGATATAGATCCAGGCTGGTTTGAAATGAAATTGGCGCCCAACTATCCCTTACGGGTATGGTTGAGGGAACAGGAACGAGAATATACGACCCGGGTGAAATCCATTATCTCTAAAACCGAAATTCCCCATATCCCGGAGGAAGAAATTGAATTGGCAAGGCGCTATGCCCTGTCCGAATTTTATCTGGAAGCGGAGCGGGAAATACAAGTACCGGCATTGGGAGCTGCTTATTTGCTGGAGCAGTTGGCATTAAGCTTTGCTTCGCATGCTCGATGGCTCCCCGCTGAAATAGCGCTCTGGCATACGGAATTGACGGAAACGGGTGACACCAGCCAGCGAATCTCAGCCCGCAATTGCGGCAGTCGAGACAGTTGGCGGTATTATTGTCGCCTAATTGAAGTTGAACGGAGAGAAAGCCTGCGCAAAGGAGGGCTGTTATGGGAGCAGCGGGCGCAGCACTTTCCGCATTTGATTTTTTGTGGGAAAACAGAAGGGCAGCTTAGAAATCTGAGCGTTTCGAAGACGGTCTATACTCAATTGTGGCAAGTATTAACGGCATTAAACGCATATTGCACAAGTGAAGAAAATTTTTCGCTGACCTCTATCCGGGAAAAAACCCAACTTCATATTTCGGATGAATCGGCCTCGGTAAAAAACAATCCGAAATTCAGGCAGCATCGTGAGTTTAGAATTGAAGGGGAAAAACGATTTTTTGGCTATCATGTCAAAAATTTTAGTGGAGCGCTACGCCTGTACTTTTTCCCCGTAGAAGAAACAAGGAACATCTACATTGGTTATTTTGGCAAACATTTGCCTGGTGTAAGGGACCCCAAATAATTTAACAGGAAGGGAACTTATCAATACCTTATATTTTACCTTCACTTTCCATGAAAAACTCCAGAAGAACATTTATGCAACAGTCGGGCCTGCAGGCCGACGGCAGCCTGCTGCAAAAGGATTACGGCCAACGCCCCAGGCTGTACGAGGATTTTCGCAAACTGCTGGACGACAAAGAGGTAGATGCCGTTGGCAGCCGCCGCCAGCAGCCGGAGCTGGCCAAAGAAACCTTTGACTTCATGGGGGTAAGCTTCCCCCTACCGCAAACCCTGGCGCTGGCCGGCGTTTTAGGGGGGCTCCCTAAGCTGATTACCCTGTAATTTAAATCGGTTTACTTTTTATTTTGTTATGCTTATGTTCTTTTTTGCCGAAAAAAAGAACCCAAAATCGGCCACGAGCTAACCAAGGCCTGCGCAAGTCCGTCCGCGTGCGCTCGCGGACTCCAACGCCGCAATTTTCAAGGATTATTTTGAATATTGACAATATTCATTTCCTTAAGTTGACAGTATTGGCTACCCCCCCATTCCCCAAAAATCCCTAACTTACCCTCCAAAATGCCAAAGAAGTCAAGCCTGTGGTGATGTACATGTTCAATCCCGAAATCGAGCAGATGCCGCTGAAGCGGCTGCGGCAGCTGCAGAACGAGCGCCTGCAAAAGCTGCTGTCTTACGTGTATGAGCGCGTGCCTTTTTACCGCCGACAGTGGGAGGAGGCGGGCATACGGCCCGCC
>RFHT01000001.1 GCA_003696835.1 Bacteroidota bacterium | reverse complement strand
GGGGTATTGCATCGTACACGATCAGCGCATGATCATCATCAACAAGTTTCATCCGCTGGAAAGCAAAATCAATACCCTGGTAGAGGTGATCAAAGACCTGGAGATGGACCTGGACCTGCTAAGTCCTGAGCAGCAAAAACTGGTAGAAAAAATCAAGCGCTGATATTTTGAAGTTTATTTTTACGGGTACGGGTACATCACAGGGCGTTCCGGTTATCGGGTGCAAATGTGAGGTATGTACTTCTTCGGACCCACGGGACGAGCGCCTGCGCACATCGGGGGTGCTGGAAGTAAATGGCAAGTTTTTTGTCTTTGACACAGGGCCTGATTTTCGCAGGCAAATGCTGCTCAACGGCATAGATGTGCTGGATGCCGTTATATTTACCCACAAACACAAAGACCATACTGCAGGGCTGGACGATGTGCGGGCATACAATTTTTTGTTGCGCCGGGACATGGACATTTACGCCAATGCAGCCACCATTGAGCACCTGAAAAGGGAATATTACTACATTTTTGAAACCACAGACTACCCTGGCCTGCCCCGGCTGAAGTTCCACGAAATTCAGGCTGAGCCTTTTTCTATTGGAGGGGTGGAGTTTACCCCCATTCCCGTCATGCACAAAAACCTGGAGGTATGGGGCTACCGGGTAAAGGATTTTGCCTATGTAACCGATGCCAATTTTATTCCAGATGCTTCTATGCAGAAGCTTCAAAACCTGGAGGTATTGGTGCTCAACGCCCTGAGGCGCAGCCAGCATCCTTCGCATTTTTCGCTGGAAGAGGCCATCGGCATTGTAGAAGAACTCAGGCCCAGGCGGGCGTATTTCACCCACCTCAGCCACCTCATGGGCACGCATGCGGCCACGAGCGAGCTGCTGCCTGCGGGTGTTCATCTTGCCCATGACGGGCTGGAACTGGAGTTGGGTGACTGAAGGCGGCAAGTAAGGGTTGGATGTGGTTAATGGCCAGACGATTTTTTTGCAAACAGATAACCCCCTGCTTATGAGTACCCTGAAGGTTGAACAAAAAGGACATGTACTGCTGATGGAGTTGAACCGCCCGCAAAAGATGAATGCTTTTAACCTGGAGATGCTGCAGGCTCTGGCAGATGCCTATACCCAGTTGGAGGACACAGAGGAGCTGCGCTGTGGGCTGTTGTATGCGGCCGGCAAGCATTTTACGGCGGGCCTGGACCTGGCTGAGGTTGGGCCGCATGTGGCAAAGGGAAACAGCATGTTTGATATTTCGAAAGTACACCCTTTACAAACCCTGGGCAGAGCGCGCAGCAAGCCGGTGGTGGTGGCGGTGCAGGGTTATTGCCTGACGATTGGGATAGAGTTGTTGCTGGCAGCCGACATAGCCGTGGCGCATCCGGAGACCACTTTTGGCCAGATAGAGATCAAACGAGGGATTTTTCCTTTTGGGGGAGCCACTATCCGCATGCCTCAGCGTTGTGGGTGGGGCAATGCCATGCGCTATTTGCTTACGGGTGACTATTTCGACGGGCAGGAGGCCTACCGCATCGGAATGGTGCAGGAGTTGGCGGAGGATCCTTTTGAGCGGGCGCTGGCCATATCGGAGACCATCGCGGCGCAGGCGCCGCTGGGCGTGCAAGCCACGCTCACCAACGCCCGCCGGGCGTTGGCAGAGGGTGAAGCTGCTGCTCTGACCGAGTTGCTGGAGCTGGCCCGCCGCCTCATGGCGACGGAAGACGCTGCCGAGGGCATGCAATCCTTCCTCCAAAGGCGGGAGGCGCGCTTTAAGGGAAGATAGGGCTATTTTCCCCGTCTGCTGAACCCAATTCCAATGAGCAAAATGGCTCCCTGGCCCACTTCGGCCCCCTCGGTTTTTACATTGATTTCAAAGCCGAATGCCACAGAGGGCGCAAATCCCCATTTACCGTTACCCGACTCGAAGAGGTAGCCGCCTTCGGCGGTGGGCTGTACCACTATGATGCGCGTACTGCCACTCACCTCGTCGGCTTGGTCGATGTTGTCCCTCCAGTCGAGCTGGTTGAACCAGGTGTCGTCGCGCAGGCCAAGAAACCAGCCCTGCAGGCCCTTGCTGAAATAGTGGCGGTATCCCAGGCTAAAGCCCCAGCCGTCGCCACGCTCATCCTGGTGTACGCCCAGGTCGCGGTGGCGAATAAAGTTGTAGCCCAGGCGCAGATGCAGGGCATCCTGCGGCCCCAGGGCCAGGGCGAAGCGCAGGCCGGGAATGATACCGGTGGGGTAGGCCTGTATTTCAATACCCGCATCGGCCAGCTGGCCGGGGCGTATCTCCTGTGCTTGCAGCGGTTGTAAGGCCAGTAAGGCACAAATGAGGAAAAAAAAGTGATGGGTCATGAATGAAGAATTTATGAATGAGTTGTATGGATGCCGGGTACTGGCGCCGGCTATACGCCGGAAGACATTTCGAGCTCGGCAGTAGCAGCGTCAATTTGCCTTATGCGGAAGATGAAGCCGTCGGTGCCGGCATCGCGAATTTCGATGATGCGCTGGTCGGTGTCCCGAATAAAAATGGGGTTTTGGATGAGGCGGGAACCCTGCTCGCAAGCTTTCATCAAGGTTTCGAGCAAGGCATAGAGCTGAAAAATATCCGTTCCGGGCACGCGCAGGGCCGTGCTGCTGGATTCGTAGTACACCGTTGTTACTACCTGCACATTTTGCTTGTACCATTGGCTTTCCACTATTAGATGGCTTTCTTCTGCCAGTGGGCCGGTGTCGTAGAGGGTGCGCCTGACTTCGGCTGAGTCGAGATGTTGGTTGATATAGTAAGTGAGTATGGGTTCAAATCCAAATTCCTGCATGTCGGCACACAAGCTGCTTTCAAGCTCATCGGCGGGCAGGGGCAAGCGGCTGAGGTACGGCCCAAAGACATAGCCCGTTTGGTTTTGGTGATTCACTTTTGCCCAGTATCCTTGCATCCAGCCTACGGTAATCATCTGAAAACCACTTTCCTGCACCTCTACTTTGGCGCCGTAGGGAAGTTTTTTCAGCAGGCGGGCACCAAGTTCAGGTGCTGCGCGCATGTTGAGCCCAGAGCGGGCTATCACCTGGTATGTACCAGGACGGTGTTTGAGAGGAAACTGGGCAAATAGTTGCTGGCAGGCAAAGCCTGAGCAAAGCAGCAATACAAAGAGGTGTTTCATGGGGTATGGATTGGAGAAAAAAGCGGCAGAGGGGTTAAAAGGGTTGCTGGTCGGCAAATTTCAGCAATATTTGTATGTCTTCATCCCGGATAAAGGAGATTTTTTCGGTTTTTACAAACTCTTTAATGCTTTCGCCTCCGGTGGAAAGGGCCTGAAGGAAGGCTTTTTTGCGCCTGGCCAGGAGCTGAAAGCTGCCATCGGGTTTGCGCAACACGAAGAGCTCCTTATAGCGAAATTTGCCCTCAAGCGGCTTGGTGGTGTAGGCAATATCAGCGGCAGAGGTATTGGGCTTGGCGCCATCCACTACTTTGACCGGTAGCCTGAAAAAGGCGTATTTCCCCTCGTCATAAATGACTTCGTAGAAACGGGTATAGGCATTTTCCATAATGGGCTGGGGTAGGTTAATGAGGTCGCCACTGTAGGCCTTGAGGCGGAGGGTATCTCCATTTTGCTGCCAGAGCACGTAATCTACAATCTCTGAATGCAGGGCCAGCAGTCCCTGCTGCTGGTTTTTTACATGTATTTTGCCCTTATACACATCGTAATTCATATACACAGGCTCGTAAACGGTGCCATCTTTGAGCACGATTTTCCCCATGCCCCATTCGCCGTAATAGGGCGAGCCTTCAATTTTGCCATACGCTTCGGCTTTTTGGCCATGTACCCAGTTGATTTCGGGCTGGGCAGGCAGGGGGTCCTGGGCTGGTGCCGGCAGGCTGCATGGTATCAGGGCCAGCATTAACAGTATTTCACGGCCACGCATGTACGGTATCAGCAAGGGATTCATAAGTCAGCATTTGAATGAAACGGTGCTATAAAATGCTAAAATAGAGGGGATTTTGCAAGGCAGGCTTTTATGGGGCTAAACTTTTGGGGCGCAGGAGAGTTGTATGCAGGAGCAGCAGCGGGGCATGTATTTTTGGCTTTGGCGAATCGGAAAGCTGCCCGAAAGTTGTAACTTTGTGGCATGAATACGCAAGACTTACTTCAGAAAGCCCTTCAGCTGGAATTCCTGAGCGAAGCCGAGGGGATTCATTTGTTCCGGCATGCTGGCACGGCAGAGCTCATGTACGTGGCCAATGAGATTCGCAAGATCAAAAAAGCCGATACGTTGGGCATCGTTACCTGGCAGATAGACCGGAACGTGAACACCACCAATGTATGTGTGGCCAACTGCAAGTTTTGCAACTTTTTTGTGCCGCCCACGGAGAAATACGCCCACAAGGCCTACATCACAGATGACGAAACCTACAAGCGCAAGGTAGAGGAGACCTTTGCGCTGGGAGGCGATCAACTGCTGTTGCAGGGGGGGCACCATCCGGAGCTGGGCATAGAGTTTTACGAAGAGACTTTTTCGAAGCTGAAAAAGTGGTTTCCCAGCCTGCGGCTGCATGCATTGGGCCCACCGGAAATTGTGCATATATCCCAGCTGTCGAAGCTGAGCTACCGGGAGGTGCTGCTCCGGCTGCGGGCTGCGGGCATGGACAGCATGCCCGGAGCGGGGGCCGAGATTCTGGCCGACCGGGTGCGGCGCATTATTTCCAACGGCAAGTGTTCGGGCGAGGAGTGGCTGGAGGTGATGCGGCAGGCCCACCAGATAGGGCTTACCACCAGTGCTACCATGATGTTTGGCCATATTGAGACCATAGAGGAGCGCTTTGACCACCTGCTGCGCATACGGGCAGTACAGGAGGAGCGGCCCGAAGGCAGCAATGGCTTCAAAGCCTTCATTCCCTGGCCTTACCAGGACGATGGCACCCTGCTCAATCGGGTGCGGGGTGTGCGCAATACCGTAAGTGCCGACGAATACATCCGCATGATTGCCATCAGCCGCATCATGCTGCCCAATATTGAGAATATACAGGCTTCCTGGCTTACCGTAGGCCCAAAGGTGGCCCAAGTGTGCCTGCACGGCGGCGCCAACGACCTGGGGTCTATCATGATAGAAGAAAACGTGGTGTCGGCTGCCGGAGCGCCATACCGCCTGAGTGCGGAGGAGATCCAGCGCGTTATCATAGAAGCGGGCTTTACGCCCAGGCTGCGCACTCAGCTGTATGAGTTCAGGGAAATACCTCCGGCCCTGCAGGGCAAAATACTGGCCTGAGCGGGCCGGATCATGGTGTATAGGGGTCGTTTTCTACTTTTTTATTTGCCTGAGCATATCGCGTGCATGCTCCCCCACGGTCCCGTTCGGGTCCAGCTGTATGGCCTTGTTGTAGTATTCAATGGCTTTTTCGGTTTGATTGGCTTTCCAGTAGGCTTCGGCCAGGCTGTCCCAGCAATTGGCCGAGTTGGGAAAAGTTTTCACATTTAAGCTGAATACGTATATGGCCTCCTTTACCTGGTTGTTGTTCAGCAAATTGTAACCGGTGCGATTCACCTGCTCTTCGAAATTGACAAAGCGGTACCTGGGGTCGTTGGCCATTTTAGCAGCCTCGGCTTCAAGTTTTTCCAATTCTCCAGCCATAAACAACTGCTGGAGGTATTCCATGGGGTCCAGAATAAAATTTTCATCGGAAAAATTGAGTGCAGCCTCCAGCACCGGGTCTTTATTACTGCGGTAGTCTTCAAAGCTCATCTCTACGGCCAAATGCGGAGCCAGCCAGTTGTCGTTTTCCCACTGGGGCTTGTCTTGCCACCAGGCGAAAGACAGGTACACCGGCAATTTGCTGTTTGGCAGCACAACTTGCCGGTTATCGCCATAGAAGTTGATGTTTTCTGCAGTGGGCTCCCCTACAAAGATGGCCTGGGTGTAATTTTCCAGCTCGTTGACGAGGTTCTGGCAGGCGGAGAACGTACGCCTGCCAATGACGACAAAGAACTTACCGGGCTGATTGATCTTCTTCGTTTCGATGACCCCCGTCACAATGGGTTTGTTTTTGTAGTTGTTGCCGCCTCCGTTGAGGCGAACGTCCAGCACCAGTTTATCTACCTCGTGATTTTCTATAAAATCAAACACCCGTTTGTAAAATGCCGGGATGGCCTCAGCGGGATCATCCTGTATCTGGCTGTGGCGGACGTAGAGCGTTTTGTGTTCCGGCAGGAATTCGAAGTAGTAGATCTTGTCCAGGTTCTTGAGGTAATGGGGCGTAGTGTGTGGGTCCCGGGCACAGAGCCAGTCTCCTTCGTTTTTTGAAAAACCATAGGCAGTGGGAAATCCTTGTGCCTTTACAGCCAGTATGTTTTGTTCAAACACCTGCCCTCCCTTTTCGAGCGTGAGCCTTACAGTTTGGCTCAGCTTTTTGCTCACACCCTGTGCATGTAGTATTTCGGGAATACTGAGATAGCTCAGGCCGTATCCCCTGAAAAACTGGTCGTTTTCGGCAGGCACCACCGGGCGAATGGCTTTCAGGGCGTCCATGACCGGCATGCCTTCTACTTCCAGTACTTTTGCTCCCAATATTTGTTCATAGTCTTTATGGGCACCTTCTATAAAAATGCCATCGCTGAAATGGTATAAATTAAGGGGCAGCTGATGGTAGGAGAAATTGCTGCCGCGTGTCCTTAAAGCAGTATGCCCATACTCAAAGGAGGAAACCAGGCGCATCAAACCAGCAACAATTTGGTGTTCCTCCAGCTCCGGTATCTCCTTCTGGAGGGTTTCTACCGCCGCATCAAATTGCTCAGGCGTGATTTTTTTAAACAGAAATGGGTAGTCTTTGTGGAGGGTTTGCTGCAAAAATTGCAAATCGGCTATCCAGGCTTCTGCGGGCAGCTTGATTTGAGAACGGCCAAACTGGCACGCCAGTAAAACGATGAGTAGCAGGATGGGTTTTTTCATAGTGGAATGGTTTCACTAAAAGACGTTTATTGAGGGGATAGGTTGTAAAGAGGAGCCATTAGTTTTACCCTTAATTACCTACCAGCGGTCGAAATACGCATCAATACTTAGCTGCATATTTTCGGGTGAATTGAGGGCAACGAAGTAGGGGTCTTTGCCGGCCTGTACGCAGATGTAGCCCCTTTTATGGGTTTCTACCCAGGGGCGTATGTCGAGGTAGGTTACTTCTTCGCCCTGGGCATTATAGACCGGCACGTGGTCAAACCCATCGACCACGTAGCTCACGTGAACAGGGGTGTTGATGTAGAGGTTGCGTATTTCGTGGTAAAAGCCTTGCCAGTTGGCCGATACATCTTCCAGGGTTGAGAAGGCAATGAGGGCGCGGTATCGCACGGGCACGGGGGCTTTGCGCACGGCTTTTTCATGTATCCAGCCTTCAATGCCCTTCTGGGTACGTATTTTAATGAAAGAACCTTCAAACTCATAGCCTGCCAGGGTCATGCGGTAAAGCTCATCGGTGGCCTGGTGGAGGTCTTCCACGGCCTCGGTTTCCCGCAGCAGGCCTACTTCGCGTGCGCCCAACTGAGGGGTTTCCCTGATAATGTGCTTGTCCACCCAGGCGTAGAGCAGGTCCTTTTGCTGCTTATTATGCCCGGAAGGTGCAAGGTAGTTGCAGCCGCTGGCCAGCAGGCCTAGCAGCAGCATACACAAGGCGGGCGATATGTGTTGATTCTGCCTGGGCATATCTATTGTTCCGGGCAAAAATCAAGCCTAATGCGGGTCAGACAATGCGATTTTTTGGGCTGAGGGTAGAGCCAGGAGAGCAGGCTATTGCTGCAGCAGCTGAAGAATTTGAAGCATAAAGGGTTTCCATCCCTTCCAGGGAGGGGAGTTGCTGAGGGCATCGTTGTGGAGCAGGAAAGTGAAGATGCCGCCGACCTGGCGGCAGGTTTTGATCAATTGTTGGCATTTGTTCACCGCAGCTTCCGGCTGAAGGGCCAGATAGTGCAGCAGGCTCCAGTCCATCATGATGGTGGGATGCAGCCACAGGGATGAAATGCGCTCCTGCTGCAGGTCGTACCAGCGAAAAGGGCGGGCCATGCCAGAGGGGAAGCCACCGCTTTGGTAGTTGCAGAGGGTGTAGTCGTGCTGTAGGCCGGCCGCTTCGAGGTGCCTGAAGGTGTGGGGCAGGCGGTATTTGAGGAAATGCTGGCGGGAATGGCGGATTTGCTGGCCAAGGAAATGGGCGAGTCGTTGGGTTTCGGCATGTATGCGTGCTTCGTTCATAAAAGAGGTATAGGAGGGGTGTATGCCGCAGGTGTATCCCCGCTGGTGTATGCCGGCTATCAGCCGGCGGTAGGCCGGGTGCTGGAGTCCAAAGCGGTTGTCGTGTGGGGAATGGCGGTCAATGAGGAAAAAGAAGGTAGTTTTTTGCGGTGGACAATGTTCAAACAGCAGCTCAAAGGTATCGTGGGGGTCGTGGCCTGTGCGCCAGCTCTGCCATCGCTCGCGCAGCTGGGTATGTCTGGCCGCGAGGGCATCTTTGAGCATGCCCCCCCAGAAAAGCAGCGGCCCTTTGTGCAGGTACTTCCAGGGGTGGTCCACATCTATGGTGAGGTGAAAACCGGCGGCAGGCGCAGGCCGCAATGGCAGTTCGGGCCAGAGGTGCAGCAGCCGTTGTTTTAAGTGGGCTGCATACAGATGCAGCAGGGGAAGGCGGTGGAGCTGTAACCCCTGTGAGGGGTAGGCATTAAGCTGGTAGCGACCGTGGGCATCGGTGTGCAACTGCTGGTATTTTTCGTACTGACTGAGTAAAAAGAATGCAGCCGAAAAGAAGTCAAAAGAAAGACTGTGCCGGGCCATAGACTGCACATAAAAAAGCATCGGAAGCTCTTCTTCCCTGATATTGAGGGCTATCTCCCTAACTCCCTCTTCAAACAGCAGGCCGGTATGTGGAATGTGAAAATGGGCAAAGGGAGGCGGCTCCTCCAGTCCATAACTGATGCAGAAATCTTGTTTTTCCGGCTCGTAATGTGCAATTTCCCGCAGCCGGTAATCTGCCGGTAACAGCTGGTTGAAAATAACCTGGCATGTATATTTCAGCCGGTTTGAAATATGTGGGCAAAGGATTGTGAGCATGAAGAAATAAGAAATTTTCAGCAGAAACTTATCACAAGATGAGAAATTATTGTAAATTAAAGCTAACGTTCTGTTCATGCTGATGAATGTGATAGTTCCCATAGGTAATTTTGGCTATCTTTTGTGGCAGTTGCTGCAGAGTATTTCTTTGGGTTTTCGCGACCGTAAACGCATCGCGTATCAGCTTGAACAGGTAGGGGTACATTCTATTCCATTGGTATTGCTTATCGGGTTTTTTGCGGGTGCCATTATCGCCTGGCAGGGGGCCTATCAGTTTAAGGGCATGGTGTCGCTTTCGGTACTGGGTGGGCAAGTGGTGCGCGTGGTGATGATGGAGATGGCGCCTATCATGACGGCCCTGGTGATCAGTGGGCGCATAGGGGCCTCCATGACAGCCGAAATTGGCTCTATGAAAGTTTCGGAGCAGATAGATGCGCTGCGTACCATGTCATTGGACCCCATACGCTACATTGTGATGCCCCGCTTTTTGGGTTTAAGCCTGATGATGCCGGTGCTCACTGTATTTGCCCTGGCCATCTCCGTTGTAGGAGCCTGGGTGGTTTCCAGCTATTTTCTCGCCATTACCCCTCAGGTGTTTTTCGGTTCTGTGCGGGACTTTTTTCAGCTGGGCGACCTGGTGGGAGGGCTGATCAAGTCGGTAATATTTGGCATGATGATCGCCTCAATTGCCTGCTACAAAGGCTTATATGCCCAGGGGGGGGCCAAAGGGGTAGGCAAGGCTACCATCTCCTCCTTTGTGCTCTCAGCCATAGCCATTTTGGCAGGTGATTTCATGTTATGGATTATTTTATTTTAAATCAAAAGATTGAGTAGTAGCCAGATTTTTTCTATGTTTGCTTTATATACCAAATGACCTTGCTAAAGAAATTCCGTTTTTACGAAATTAACACTGCGAAACTTATGATCACCACACGATCCCGGCAATTCGTTTCTTATGCAATCCTGTGCGTATTGCTGGCAAGTCCGTTTCTGCTTCAAGCCCAGTCTGGTGAGGTAAACAAGCTCATGCAAAAAGCTGCGCTTAAGTACCATACAGGCTATATGACCGAAGCCAAAGAGTTGTATGAGTCTGTGTTGAATATTGAGCCCAGCAACTTTGAGGCTGCCTACCGGCTGGGGCAGGTAAATACCGCCCTGGAAGATTATCAGGAGGCCCTGCGCTGGTATCGCAAGGCCACCGAAATCGACCCGGACCGCAACGATACCCTTTACCTGGACCTGGGGATGGCCTACAAGCGACTGGCCAACTACCGCAAGGCACGTGAGGCTTTCGAGTCGTTCAAAAGCCGCCACCGCGTGCAGGACGAGTATTTTGCCCAGGCCGAAAAGGAAATTGAGGGCTGCGACCTGGCCGAGGCTGCGGCCAAGAAAACACCCCGTTTTTCGGTGAGCCCGGTAACCTTTAACTCTGCTGCCGGCGACCAGTTTCCGGCTTTTCTCGATCAGCGTCAGGAAGACGTGTTTCTCGCTTTTGGTTCTTATCGCCGGGAAGGCAACCGCAGCAAGAAAAACTTCTCCGGAAAAGGAGAACCCGCTTTTGAGGACATCTTCCTGGTGATTCTGGAAAATGACAGCACCTTTGGGGATGTAGAAAATGTGGGAAAACCCATCAACAAAAAATTTAATGATGGTACGCCTGCCTTTACTCCCGATGGGCTTACGATGTACTACACCGTGTGCAACTCCCGCAAAAATCGCGATGGATGCAGCATTTTTGAGTCGCGCTACAACCCGGTAAAAAAACGCTGGGGAAAACCTGTGCTGGTGGAAGGCATAGCTGGTACGCGTGAGGTAGTGGTAAACAGCCGGGGCAAAACCGTGCAGATGCCTACCGACGACCGCCAGCCCAGCATCAGCCGCGACGGGCGCACCATGTACTTTGTGTCGAGCCGCGAAGGCGGGCAAGGGGGATTTGACATCTGGTACTCCCGCAAACTGGGCAGCCGCTGGGGCGAACCCCAAAACCTGGGGCCCGTTATCAACACGCCTTTCAACGAAATTTCTCCCTTTATCAACCGCGACGGCGACCGCCTGTATTTTGCTTCTACCGGCCATGCCGGCTTTGGCGGGTACGATCTGTACGAATCCAAAGGCCAAATGGGTAGTTGGGGAACCCCCAAAAACCTGGGCTCACCCATGAACTCCAGCTACGATGACTTTGGCAGCATCTGGCTGCGCAATGACTCGCTGGTGTACTTTACCTCCAACCGCCCCGGCGGCCTGGGTAGCAACGACATCTACCGGGGCAAAAAGCTCAGGCTGGACCCCAGCCGCTTCAACATTGCCGTTCAGGGCCTCATTCGCGACAAAAATACCAAGCAGCCCATTCCCTTTGCTACGGCTATTTTGTTTGAATACCAGCCCGACAGCTCGCTTGTGCCACTGGACACCTTCCTTACGGACCAAACGGCATTTTACAACTTCCCCCTTCAATGGCAAAAGAAATACAAAATCCTGGGCAATGCCCCTGAGTATTTTGCCAATGACGAGGATGTCTCGACGGTAGGTATTGAAGATGATGCCATTATTGAGCGAAACATCGACATAGAACTGGAACCCATCGTGATTGATGAGCCCATTGTGCTGCAAAATATCTATTACGATTTTGATGAGTACTACCTGCGGCCCGATGCGGTGGAGGAATTGAACAACCTCATTGAACTGCTTACCCAGAACGACAACATCGTTATCCAAATGGGGTCTCATACCGATACCAACGGAACGGAGGTCTATAACATCGGTCTTTCGGAAAACCGCGCCAAAGCAGCTGTTAAGTACCTCATCGAAAACGGCATACACCCTGCCCGCCTCACCTGGAAGGGCTATGGGGAAACATCCCCCCTCATTTATCCCGAAATGTCGGATGAAGATGAACAGGCCAACCGCCGCACGGAATTCCGCATCATTTCGATAGAATTTGAACCGCCGGAAGGTGATATACGATAAGAAATGCGAAAATGAACGTTTATTTTTTTCGCCTTCCTAAGGAAAAAGCCCGAAGCTGTGTTCGGGCTTTTTTGGTTATCTGTTCTGAGTGGCCTGTTTAATTTTTTGCAGCAGTTCGCCCATTTCCATATAAGCCTCTTCACCTTCAAACTCGGCCATGCGGCGGGTTTTGTATGCGAGTTTCAGGGCTTCTTCGTAGTTTTCGGTTTTGTAGAGCAGGTAGGTAAAGGTTCGATGGTTGTAATAGGCATTGTCAATGGCGGTGGATTGCCGTGCCCAGCTGAGGGCTTTTTGCAGCAGGGCAGGATCGTCCACATGCAGGTAGAAGTTCCAGGCTGCTTCGTTCAGTACTTTGGGATCCGTGATGGAGTAGGTATCAAAGAGAATACTTGCTTTATGAGCATATTCTTGCCAGTTTTGGGTGAGGGCAGCGTATTTCATGCGCAGCCTGCTGGCCGTAAAGCCGTCGTCATCTATTTCCTCCAGGGCTATTTTCATGGCTTTTTGATACAGGCCGGGGTCGGGTATGGCGGCGGCCTGCTCAGTATTAAGCTCCACTACTTCGATGATTTTGTTTTGCACGGCCTCTTTGCCGTAGAGTTTGGCAAATTTCTTTTGTTTTGCCAGCAAACACTGAAACTCCCTGCTGTCAATTTTATGGGTAAAAGCCCGTATGGCCTCCCAGTTGGTGCCGGAAGTCAGAGCTTTATCGGGTTGGGTGGCAAAATACTTTTGGGCCACTTCTTCGTAGGGCTCGCCCATCTGATAGAGGGTCATGGCGTAGTCAAAGAGGGTGGCGGGGTCGTTGGTGCCTGCTTCGTAGCGGAGCTCCAGGGTGGTTTTGTTTTTGGCCGGGTCCAGGGCAGCCTTGCCCTGGGCAAGCAGCTCGCGGGGGCTTTTGTAGCCCTCGGCCCGGTGTACCTGCTCGCCTTTGTAGTTGACAAATAGCAGGGTGGGATAACCCTTGACGTTGTATCGATCAGCCAGGGCGGGGCCTTCGCCCTTTTCCATGTCAATTTTGTAGCTCACAAAATGCTCATTGAAAAACTCGCCCACCTTTTCGTTGGGGAAGGTGTTGCGGTCCATCATTTTACAGGGGCCACACCAGGTGGCATAGGCATCTATAAAAATGAGCTTACGCTGAGCCTCCGCTTCGGCCAGTACCTCCTCCCAGCTTCCCTGAAAGAAGCGGATGCCGGAGGATTGAGCCTGGGTAGGAAGTGAGCAACAGGCAAAAGCAAACAGCAGGAAAATATGAGTGAATGATCGCATAATGGGGGTGAATTTGAGCAAAAGCCTGCTCAAATTACGAAAAAAAATGCGAAAATGTTAAGGGCCGGCTTGTAACACAGCTGTCACATCACCGGCCCTGCTGCTTAGCCCTTCATGGGCTCAGGAGGCGTAGTCGTACCTGAGTTCGGTTTGAACGGAGTTGAGGTTGGCTACGTACAGCCTGCACAGGCGCAGGGTGTCATAGTCGAGCCCCAGCATTTCGTAGGCCTCCTTCAGCCTGGGGTTCTGGGCACTTTCAAAGTAGTTTTTGCTCTTTTCCAGTGCTGTGCCTTCCACCTGGGTTTCAATCCAGGGCATAAGGTCGATTTGGCCGGCCTGGTGCAGGTTGAAGAGGTATTGGCGAATGGTACTTTCCTTCACTCCGCGTTTTTTTGCCATTTCCTCCACACTCATACCCGACTCAAACATGCTTTTGACAGCCTGATGGGTAGCGTTGTGCGCTTTTTTGAAGGTTCTCACCGCCCGGTCTTTTTTCTTTTGTTGCCGGATGGCTTCAATGCTTTGCAGGATCAAATGCCCGTAGCGGTCGGCTTTGTAGTCCCCTATACCGGGAATCTGCTTCAGCTCTACCACGTCGCGGGGTTTGGTTTGAACCATTTGCTGCATGGCGTAGTTGGAAAAAATCCTGTAGGGAGGTTTTTGCTCTTCGGCGCTCAGCTGGGCCCTGATTTGGCGCAGTTCCATGGTGAGGCGGATGTCGTAGGCATTGGTGCGCAGCTTTTTGGAGCTCACCCACAGCTCGTGCGGGTTTTGGAGAAATTCTACGCCCTTCATGTCCAGGTCGATGGTGCCAAAACGGGCATCGGCGATTTTCAAATAGCCTTCGGCTATGAGCAGGCGGATGAGACAATCCACGCGGTCGAAGTGCCATTCGGCGAGTTGGCCGAAGCTCTGAAGTGTTTCGTGCCCTTCTTTGATGCCCAGATCGGACCTGCCCTGCAGCAGCTTGCGCAGGTAATGGGCGCCATAGGCGTGAGGGAGATCGCGTACTGCCTGCAGTACGATTTCGGTTTCCTGACGTACGTTTACGTCGTGCTTGTGGTGTTGCTTCGTTTTCATCATGTTGAAGTTTTAGCAGTTCGTGATGATACAAACTTCGTCAATGCATAAGGCCCGTCTATGGAAATGTTTGAAGAATAGTAAATGAAAATTTACCTGATTATGAGGCCTTTGCCAGGATGGGGTGTGTTGTTAAATTACTGATTATTAGCCTTTTATGTGTATGGACAAATTTCCCTGTCTGGTAACATCAGAAGGGGGGAAATAATGGCTTTTTTTATAAAAAATAAGCGCATTATGAGCTTGTAAGCTCTTTTTTGGGCAGGCAAAATGGCTTGCGGGCAAAAGCGCAGGCTCTATTGAAGCTGCCCAAAAATACTTTTTGAGGCGAGCATGCCCAGCAGTATGCCCCTGGCGAGCATGAAGAGCGTCATGGCCAGCCACAGGCCGTGGTTGCCCAGGGTGGGAAAGCTGAGGTAAAAGGCAGGCAGAAAAACCCCCAGGGTGGCGATGAGCATGGTGTTGCGCATGGCCCGGGTGGCTGTGCTACCAATATAGACTCCATCCCACATAAAGGAGACGGCACCTCCTACAGCAATGAGGGCCATCCACCACAGATAAGTTTGCGCCTGGGCGATGATGTGCTGCTGATTGGTAAAAATAAAGAGGAGGTCTTTTCCCCAGATCAGGTAAAACAGGGCAAACAGCAGTCCCAGGCCTACCCCCCACACAAACAGCAGCCGGATGGCCCGCCTGAGACTGCGCAGGTCGCGGGCACCCAGGTATTTTCCCGCCAGGCTTTCGGCCGCAAAAGCAAAGCCGTCCACTCCGTAAGCCATGAGGTGAAAGTATTGCAGCAGCACCTGGTTGGCTGCCAGGGTGAGGGCATCTATGGAGGCGGATTTGGAGGTGAAAAAACCAAAAGTAAACACCAGGCAGATGGTGCGGATGAATATATCGGCATTTACGCCGAAGAAACGCCGCAGGGCACCTATTTCGAGTATGTCGGTCCAGATGTGATAGCGAATGAATGCGCGGTAGCGGTAGAAAAACAAGCCTATTGCGGCTACCAGGCCTATGTACTGGGCCACCACCGTACCCAGTGCCACGCCATTGGCTTTCATGTCGAAGTGAAAAACAAAAAGCAGGTTGAAGAGGATGTTCATGAGGTTGACCAGCAGGGTGAGCAGCAGGGGGTAGCGGGCATTTTGCATGCCCAGAAACCATCCGTGAAAGGCGTAAAGCCCCAGGGTAGCCGGGGCTGCATAGATGCGGATGTCGAAGTACTGCCTGGCCAGCTGCTTGATTTCGGCATCGCCCTCAAGTATGGAGAAGCCCAGCCAGCCAATGCCGCTCTGCATGATGAGCAGCAGCAATCCCCCGCCCAGGGCCACGGTCATGGCCCTGGAAAAAATGAGCATGCTCTCCTGCTGGTTGCCCTGGCCGAAGGCCTGGGCGGTCATGCCGGTGGTGCCCATGCGCAAAAAGGCGAAGCCCCAGTAAATGAAGTTGAAAATGATGCTTCCCAGGGCAATGGCACCCAGGTATATTTCCGATTCCAGCCTGCCCATGAGGGCCGTATCCACCATGCCCAGCAGGGGCACCGAAATGTTGCTCAGAATATTGGGAATGGCCAGCCGCAGAATGGTCTTGTTCATGGGCGCAAAGGTAAGGAACGCCCGCAAAATAAGGCATCAATTTATTCAGGGCTTTTGGGCAGGAATTTTTTTCCTCATCTACCTTCCATAATTCCAGCGCGTCCTTTATCTTGCATCTTGCATCTTGCATCTTGCATCTTGTCACCTGTATCCGAACCCTCATGTCAAACACCTCTACTTTTCACTGGAACGCACATGGCGTTGAACTTTTTGGGCAGTGCTGGCAGCCCTCCGGGCAAGCCCGGGCCGTACTGTGCCTGATCCACGGCCACGGCGAGCACATTGGGCGCTATGCCCATGTGGCGGATTATCTCAATGGGCAGGAGATCGCCCTGATCGGCTACGACCATTTTGGCCACGGCAAGAGTGGTGGTAAGCGGGGGCATATTCCCTCCTACGAGGCGGTAATGGAAACCATTGACCACATTTTGGCTGAAGCCCGTGAGCGTTTTCCGGGTGTGCCGGTGTTTTTGTACGGCCACAGCATGGGCGGGAATTTTGTGCTTAGCTATGGGCTCAGGCATCAGCCAGCCATTGCCGGGGCGGTGGTCACATCGCCCTGGATAGAGCTGGCCTTTCGCCCGGCGGCAGTGGACCTGTTTCTGGCCCGTAGCATGCGCAGCATTTATCCTTCTTTTACCCAGTCGTCCAAGCTGGATGCCTCGGCCATTTCGCGCCTGCCTGAGGAGGTGGAAAAGTACGTGAATGACCCCCTGGTGCACGACAAAATCAGTCCGGTGTTGTTTACGGGTTGCCATGAGGCCGGGCAGTACCTACTGGCCCACGCCCATGAGTGGCAACTGCCCCTGTTGCTCATGCACGGTAGCGCCGACCGCCTGACTTCCTTTGAAGCCAGCAGGCAATTTGCCGACCGGGCCGGTGGGGCGGTAAGTTGGAAACCCTGGGAAGGCCTCTACCACGAGCTGCACAACGAGCCCGAACGGGAAGCCGTGCTGCAAACCATGGCCACATGGGTACTGGACCAGACCAAATAGGGGGTGAGGGCAGGATGCGACTATGGTAGCAGGGTACAGTGGAAGCTCATGC
>RFHT01000026.1 GCA_003696835.1 Bacteroidota bacterium | reverse complement strand
CTTGCATCCTGCATCTTGCATTACCTTAAAGGCATCTCCGCTGCGCTACGACCTGCATCCTGCCACCTGCATCCTGCATCCTGCATCTTGCCACCTGCATCTTGCAACCTGCATCTTTCATCCTCCTTCCCTCAGGGCGAGGAAGTAGAGCATGAGCAGCAATGCCAGCAGGGCGGTGGTGCCAAAGAGCACCTCCGGGCCAAAGTGGTACCACAGCAGGCCGGCCAGGCTGCTGGCCAGCAGGGCCGCCACGCTGCTGAGGCCGTCGTAAGTGCCGATGGCCGTGGCGGTCTCAGCAGCCTTGCACAATTGGCTGATCCAGGCTTTGGCCACGCCCTCTGTAAAGGCAGCGTAGAGTCCGTAGAGGAAAAACAGCCCGCCCAATTGCCACCACTGCGTGAGCACGGCCATGCCCGCATACACACAGGCAAAGAGGAAGATGCCCAGCACAAAAGCTGTTTTTTTGCCAAAACGGTCGGCAAAGCCTCCGGCAGGGTAGGCTGCCAGGGCATAAATGAGGTTGTAAAAAATGTAAAAACCCACCAGGGCCGTATCACTCAGGCCTTTTTCTTTGAGCACCAGCAGCAAAAACATATCCGAGCTGTTGATGAGGGCAAAGGCCAGCAGGCCGTACAGCAGGCGGCGGTAGGGCAGGGGACTGCGAGGTACGTAGGAAACAAACGCCCAGAAACCCGGACGTTTTTTCTCCGAAGAAACAGGTCGGTCGGGTTCTTTGAGCAAAAAAGTGGCCGCTACGGCCAGGAGGCCGGGAATAAAGGCCAGAAGGAAAATGCTGCGATAGGCACCGGGGTATTTCCACAAAAACAGCAGGGCCAGAGCCGGGCCTATGGCCGCCCCCAGGGTGTCCATGCCCCGGTGGAAACCAAATACCCTGCCCCGGCTTTGGGCAGTGGCCTCGGCCGAAAGCAGGGCATCCCTGGCCCCGGAGCGTATGCCCTTGCCAAGGCGGTCGGCCGTGCGGGCAGCAAAAATCCACCAGCCGTTGGTCCATACGGCCATGAGGGGCTTGGAAAGCGCACTGAGGGCATAGCCCAGGCGCACAAAAGGCAGCCTGCGCCCCGATGTATCCGACCATTTGCCAAAATAGCCCTTACTGAGGCCTGCCGTGGCCTGGGCCAGCCCTTCCAGTAAGCCAATACCCACCACCGTAAAGCCGATGCTTTCCAGGTAAAGCGGCAGCACCGGGTAGAGCATTTCGCTGGCCATATCGGTAAACAAGCTCACAAGGCCCAGCAGCCAAACGGTACGTGTAAGAATGCGTGTGCGCATGGAAAATGTGGGGTCCGTGATTGATAATTGGTAAATAAAAGTCCAATTTGGGAGAAAACAGTGGAAAACCACCATATTTTTTTTCGACACCTCATAATCCCTTTGCTACATGGAAATTCCCGCGCTTAATGCCCCTCTTCCCCAACTTACCACTGCCCAAATGAAGGAAGTGGACCGCCTGATGGTGGAGCATTACCAAATCAACTTGCTGCAAATGATGGAAAATGCCGGCCGCTGCCTGGCTTTGCTGGCCAAACACCTGCTGGGAGACAGCCTGGCAGGCAAGCGCATAGTGGTGCTGGCCGGTACGGGCGGCAATGGCGGCGGTGCTATGGCAGGAGCACGCCGCCTGGCCAACTGGGGAGCAGAAGTATCCGTTTGGTTGAGCAATTCACAGCGGCTGGCACCCGTGCCCGCCCATCAGGCTGAAATTCTGAAACGCATGGGCATTCCCCTTGCAGCTGCATCGGCCCTGGGCTCTCGGCACGGCGGGATGGACCTCGTGCTGGATGGGATCATCGGCTACAGCCTCACAGGGCCTCCACGGGGCAGCGCCAAAAGCATGATCGAATGGGCCCATGCACAAGCTGCCCCCGTACTGGCGCTGGACGTACCATCGGGCATAGAACTGACCCATGGGCAGGTGTTTGAACCTGCCATTCGTGCTGTGGCTACCCTCACCCTGGCTCTGCCCAAAAAAGGGCTGTTTGCACCGGAGGTGAAGCCATTACGCGGCGCCCTCTATCTGGGCGACATCAGCGTGCCCCCAGCCCTGTATGCACAGCCTGGCCTGGAGCTGGAGGTAGGGCCCCTTTTTGCCCGGGGAGATTTGCTACGGCTGGATTGAAGAGAAAAATGAAAGGCAAAACAAAACCTGGCCCTCTGCAATGAGAAAGCCAGGTTTTTGGGCTCATTCACGAAAGTACATTACCGTTGTTTATCCTCTGGATACAGAATGGCTTCTATATAATTGTCGTCATTAAAGTATTTGAGGGCGGCCTGCTTCACCTCTTCGGCCGTGAGCTGGTCAATTTGCTGCATACGCTGCTCAATGCGCAGGGGATCCAGCCCATTGACGTAACTGCTATAGAGGTAACTGATCCAGAAGTTGTTTTCCTTGAGTCCCTCTTCATGCTCTTTGCGCTGTATTTGCTTCACTTTTTCCAGGTTGATGGCCGAAGGCCCTTCGGTTTTGAGGGTTTGTATGTCCTTGAGGGCCGTGGCAATGAGGTCTTCAGCATTATCGGGCGAGCACACAAAGGAAATGTTGATCTCATAGCGGCCTTTGGGCCAGCGGCTGGGGCTGGCACTTGCCCGCACCCCATATACGCCCCCCTTGTCCTCGCGCATAGATTCGCGCATCATGATGCGCAGCACCTGTATCATGGAGTTCATGCGGTGGTTCTCCTCCGGGCTCCACTCATAATCTCCACTGAAATACATTTCCACATTGCTTTTGGGCTCTTTGCCTTTGTAAAATGCCTGTTTGATGCGGCCAGGAACGATCTCAGCCCCTACATCTTTCCAGCTCTCCTTTCTGTTGAGGGCGGGCAGGCTGCCCAGGTACTGGCTCAGCAGGGGCACAAAGGTGGTAGTATCAAAATTGCCCACAAAGAAAAAGGTAAAGTCACTGGCATCGGCATAGCGGTCGCGGAAGATATCATAGCTTTGGTCGAGCTGCACCTCCTCCAGCATTTCGGGGGTGGGAAACAGCCTGCGCGGGTGGTTGTTGTACAACAACTTCATCAATTCACTCTGGAAATAATTTTCGGGCTGCTCCAGCAGGTTGCTGTACAGCGACTTGATGCGGCTCATGTAGGCATTAAAGGCAATGGGGTCTTTGCGTGGCTGCATGAAGTAGAGATTCACCATTTGCAAAAAGGTCTCCACATCCTGGGGCGAACAACTGCCTCTGAACTGTTCATTGAGTTCTGAAATACCCGGCGAAACACTGGCCACCTTGTCAGACAGGTATTTTTCCAGCTGTACATTGTCAAAAGGTCCCAGACCTGACTGAGCCACTACGGCATCGGCCATGGAAGCCGACATGTACAGGCTGTCGGGGTAGAGAGAGTTGCCTCCCGGGCTGTAGGCCCGCATCAGAATCTGGTCGTTTTTAAAATCGGTGGGTTTGAGTATCACCTTCAGCCCATTGTCAAAAGTGAGTTCGGTGAGCTTGAGGGCTTCGATCTGCTTTTTGGAAGCCAGCTTTCCGGGCTGGGGTTTTTCTGCCATGAGGGGGGCATCAATGACCTCATCCTCATAAGCTGCCAGCTCCATTTGCTGCACTTCGGCCATTTTGGCCAGTACTTCTTCTTCGGAGGGCATTTGGTTGCCGCCTTTGCTGCTGCCGGTGAGCACCACCACGCGGTTTTGTTCGGTGATATAGGACTTCATGCGGGCATTGACTTCCTCCAGGGTGATGGTGGGCAAAAACTGCTGGTAGAGCTTGAGCCGGTTTTCGATGCCGGGCACGGGTTGGCCGCTGAGGTAGTGCTGCACGTACTGCCCCACCAGCTGGCGGGAGTCAGTTTTATCTCTTTCCTTGTATTGCTGCTCCAGGCTGGTGAGTATGCTTTTCTTTTCGCGTTCCAGCTCGGTAGCCGTAAAGCCGTGGCGTGCAGCCCGTTCATTTTCCTTCACCAGGGCTTCCAGGCCCGTAAGGAACTGCCCGGGTGAGACCGCCGCAAATGACTGGAAGTTGTCCTTGGTCCGCATCATGGGGCCATAGCTGCTGGAGGCAAAAGAAAAGGGCGGGTTTTCACTTTGCAGCAACTCTGAGAGCCGGTTGTTGAGCATGTTGCTTACGAGGCGGTCCATCATGGCCCGGCGGTAGTCCTTGAGGTTCTCCATGGGCATGCGGTCGTGTTTGTCTATAAGCTGAATGAGGTTGTAGGGGGCTTCCTCATCCGAAGCGATAGCCACCAGGGTTTGTTCGTGGTTGGGAATCTCATACAGAGGGCGTTCCTTGGGGGCCTGCGGAGCCGGGATGCGGCTAAATTTTTCCCGTATCATGTTTTCTACGGCATCCACATCTACGTCTCCCACCACGGCCACGGCCATGAGGTCGGGCCGGTACCAGTCGCGGTAAAACTGCTTGAGCAGCTCGTGCTCAAAGCTTTCGAGCACCTCCACTTTGCCTATGGGCAGGCGCTCGGCATAGCGCGATTTGTACAGCATAATGGGCAGGGTTTTCTGCTGCATGCGTTGGTTGGGTCCCAGGCGGGTGCGCCATTCTTCTATCACCACCCCGCGCTCTTTCTCTATTTCTTCGGGATCAAAGCTCAGCAAATGGGCCCAGTCTTCCATGATCTGCATGCCCTTGTCAAATACCTCGGCCGAGTCGGTGGGTACGCGCAGCATGTACACCGTTTCGTCGAAGCTGGTGTAGGCATTGAGGTGGGCCCCAAATCGCATACCTATGCCTTCGAGGTAGTCGATGAGCTCATTTTTGGGAAAATGCTCGGTTCCGTTAAAGGCCATGTGTTCCAGAAAATGGGCCAGGCCCTGTTGTTCGTCTGTTTCCAGCAGCGATCCGGCATTGACGGCCAGGCGTAGTTCGGCCCGCTTTTCGGGCTTGGCATTGTGGCGTATGTAGTAAGTCAGGCCATTATCCAGGGTACCACGTCTCACCGAGGGGTCAAAGGGGATTTCCGGGGCGCTCGCAGCCGGGGAGGAGGGTTCGGTGGTGCTGCCAGCGTTTGCCGTGCTGCCCGCTTGGGTGAGCACCGGCTGCTCCTTGCCGGCAGTTTGTGTGGATTTACAAGCTGGTAAGATGCTTCCTGCCAGGAAGACCGCCAGCACAACAAAACGAAGGTGTTTCATGTCAGTAATAATGGTTAATTGGGACAAATATGATGGTATTGCAGCAAGGCAGGTATCAATATCTGCTTTGCTCACCCAAGATAGTGCATTATTGGGAAAGAGGGAAACAAAGTTTGTCAATGGTGACCATTCATCAGTATAGGCGGTACAGGGCTTAGCGAACCAGGGCATGCAGCAATTTCCGGTGTTTACAGCCGAAGGCATATCCAGCGGTCTGGCTGGCAAAGGGTGTACAGATCGTAGAAAACAGCCAGCTTTTGCCGGGCTTTTACGGTGAGCTTCATACACGCGCAGCCCGTGTGCAGGGCATGGGCAGGTAAGCAGATGTGCTGGCTGTCCAGGGGTTGGTGTTGGTCATTCACGGGGCAGAGAAAAGGCGTTGCGTACAACACAAAGCCCGAAGGGGGAGTAAGTAAGTGCGGATAGCCCGGTTTGAGGCGGATATGTAGTTGTAGGTTGAGCAGTTCGCCCGCGCGTATGTACGAGGGTGTGGGGGTCTTTTTTCCGGCAAGTAAGCGAACATATACGCACAAAGGGCCAAGCTCCAGGGGGGGGAGGTAAATCAGGGAATTACAGCAGTTCATTTTGGTGTGTTTAGGGAATGATGAATAGATAAAAACCGATGAAAAAGAACGCTCCCCGTACTGATGCCCCCCATACCGGGGCATGGGACCTTGCAAACAGGCGCAGCCCGGGGAGACGTTCCGTGGTGAGTTGAACGCCCTTATGCTCCTGTAGTGAAGCATAAGACGGCAACCCGTTCATCCACCTCCACTACACAGTTGGGCACTGGCAGCGCAATAAAAATTGATCCAGTACAAAAATGGCGAAAGAAAAAACGAGATGCACTACCTTGTAGTAGGTATGCGCTCGTACAGGAAATCCAGTAGAGCTGATCGTTTTCCACAATTGTGGAAAACCCATGTGGGTAAAATGTGAATTTGTGAAAAACTTGTGGGTAAGTTTGGCTTTTGAAATTTGCAGTTTTCAAAGTTTTAGGTTACATTTGTTTATACCAAGTGAGAGATAATAGGCATGTTACTTGGAATCAGTTCTTCAACGTAAAAGCTTGAAAGGAGTGCACTTACTCAGACCTTCGGTGCAAATTGAAAGGAAGAGTAAGCGGCTTCCGGGCAAAGTCCACGGACATGGAGCCGGAAAGCAGGCGAGAAGCTTGTCCTACGGTTCAGGTTTTGTTAATCGGGTTTCGGCCTGATCGATTGAAATTAGCCCGGATTCATTCCACGGCCCGGTGGTAGAGGTAGGTTTGTGGTGGCCTCGCGCCAAAACAGACAACCATCAACCGCCGCTTATACCAGGCTGGTAGTCGCAAGATGAAAGCCGGTATTCGAAACTTCGGCAAAGTTTACGAATGTGGCCAGGATGCAAAAGCCCGGAGCAATTTGGGCCAACAGACTGGCAGGTCTTAATCCCGGAAAACGTCGGCGAAGCAATTCAAACGCGAAGGAAAGGGTTGAGATTAGCTGAAGTAAGCCAATGTAACCGGGAGTTGAATCAGTTTTTCGAAATGGGTTTAGCTCCTAGCATCCAACAACAAGCCTGCAAAGGCATGGAGGAGGATGATGCCAAATAACGGTAGCTTGGCCCTGTCTGCATGGTACGCCTGTCAGACAGCGGAGCGGGGACATAATCGTAACAGATTGTGTTCCCGCTACTGTTTTTATATGGCCGCCAGGCCCCGGGCTAAAGCCTTGCCGGGCATACCCCGGGCTAAAGCCGCGGGGCTAACGAATTTGCCGGGCTTCAGCATAACAACAAGGGATTTGCCCAACCGTATCAGGTTTCGGTGAGGCACGAATAGCTTGGCTGGCACTTCGTGCTACCCATATTTTGGCCCCTAATGGGGCCATGCCGCCCGTGCCCCGGATTGGAAATGAAGAGGTCGCAGGCGGCGCAGCCGCCTGAAAAGGAGAACTCCCCTCATTTTCAAGGAGGGGTTGGGGTGGTTGATGTAAAATATTGAAAATGAGCAGGTTATATTAGAAGCAAAACCCCGCCTGCCGGCGCCAGTTTACAACTGGGGCCGGTAGCAGAGATGCCAGGCCTGCCGGGGGGTTGCAAACCCCATTGCTAATTCCGCAGCAGTTGTCCCGGTGTTAAACCGGGAACGCGGGCAGTTTATGTTTACGTGCGGGGCACACCATGAAGGGCGTTAGCTATCAGAGAGCTCCCGCTGTGCGACTGGCAGGAATTTCCCACAAGCCATGGGGCAAGGGAGTGGGCGTCCCACAGCACGGCTCTCTTGCCAAAACCGCAAAAAACAGCATAAGCTGTCAGGTTGTTGAACGAAGTGAAAGTCCCTTTAGGGGAAAGGCTGGACCGTGCGTGGGGCTTTCAGGGCCGAAACATCTCCTGCGGGTTTGGGCACCAGAAACGCCCGCTACGCGGCAGGCAGGAGACCTTTCGGCGCACCAAGCCAGCACGCAGTCCAACCTCAAGGTGACATCTAAAAGATGTTTATGAAGGTGTATGATGCAACAACCGCTCTCAGCGGCCCGTCTCCTTTGCCCGACTGATATAGTTTCCAGCAAACCACAAAAAAACCACCCCACCTCACCCGCAGGTGAGGGAGGTGGAGTGTATCGTACACATCTATAAGAGCAAGAGGTAAAGCGCGCAGATTAAGTAAGAAGGGATAAGGAGGCTAAGCGGTAGCTTTTTCCAGGGTTTCTACCAGCGAAGGCAGGTTCTTTTCTTCAGTAACTTCAGAAATTTTTTCGGCCAGGTTCTTAATCTGGCTGTTGTACTCTTCCAGCATGCGCTTACCTTTTTTGGTAAGGGTTACCAGAATCGAACGCCGGTCTTCTTTAGAGTTGACCCGCTTGACCAGGTTGAGGCGCTCAATTTTGTCCACCAGGCTGGTGAGGGTACTAAATTTGATCTTGAACTTTTCGCCTATGCTCTTCATCCGCTGCGGCCCCTCTTCATTAATGAATAGAATGATCTCCATCTCATTGGCGGAAATCTTGTACTTTTTGCGAATTTCGTTTTGGTGATGCCGGAATGCATCTCTCATTTGAAGCAGCTGCCGCTCGAGGCTGCTGGCCTCTGCAACTCCATTCGTTTCACTCTTGCTTATCTTTGCCATGATATCTAAATTTGAATAATTATAAACTAATGTGAATAATACTATTATTGATACATGATAGTTGTGTTTTAATGCATATTTACAACCAGATAGTATCGGAATTTAAATAGTTTCAAAATATGTGTAAAAAACTATATTTAGGTAATATTTCCAAGTAATATAAAGTGCCAGGTTAACTTTATTAAATAAACGTATTTTTTTCGCAATAGGTTGTAAGAATGTGTAAAATTGCGGAATATCTGTATAAAGAGATATTGCTTTTAAGCTAGGCGGTAACTGGCTGAAAATGAGTGGTTTGTTGTGTATTACGAAATGCGGTGTGTACAAACTATAAGGAATTTACGATATACTGGCCTTTTTATTGTGCTGGGAGAGAGATAATTTTGGGCTGCTGCTGATGTAAGTTATTTACCTGCAAGCCAGTAAATCAGCCTGCCAAAGATGTTTTTGTTGGCCAGGAAGTCGTCCAGCATCTCCCCAATGTGGGTATAGCGCCTGGAGGGATCGGGGTGTAAGGCTTTAAAAATAACCCGGGTAAATTTATGGGGGAAGCGGGGATTTTTCTTTTCAAAGAGGTGGTGCAACTCGTGCAGGTCGGAAAACTGCACGTCGCCCAGGCGTTTGCCCAGAAAAACTTCAAAAAAAACGGCTCCCAGGGAGTAAATATCGGTTTGTTTATTCACCTGTACTTCGCCACGTATCACCTCAGGGGGGTAGTAGTCCTCCAGGCGTTCGGCCCGGTCGCGGGCCCTTACAGCTTCGGGCACGTCCAGCTTGATGTGGAGGTTGCGCCTGAGGTCGGTAAACATAAAGTCGGTGAGCTTGGGCACGCCCTCGTGGGTCACCAGTATTTTGCGGGTTTTGATGTTGCCGTGAACAATGCCTTCACGGCTCACGCCAGTTTCGTCCACATATTTGGTTTCGTGTACGGCTTTTACGGCACCGCACAGCTGTATGGCAAAACTGGCCATGCGGTCCACATCGGGGCGTTTGAGGGAAGAGATGCCAAAATCTATTTTGTCGAGGCTTTTTCCCTTGACGAGCTCCATAACGATATAGATGCGTTTCTGGCGGTACAATACCACTTCGCCCACATCCAGGAAGGTTACCACATTGGGGTGTTTGATGGCTGCCAGCCCTTTGTTGCCACTAAATACGATCTGCCTCAGCTCTTCATAGCCAGTAATGACCCGGTGCATCATTTTGAGGGCCACTTCGGTTTTGAGGTTGATGTGGATGGCCTTGTACACCACGCCAGTGCTGCCTTCGCCCAGAAACTCCACAATTTTGTAGTTGTTGATGGTTTCGCCTACGAAAGCTTCGGCATTGAGGGTTTCCACTTCCTCGGGGGCCTGGGTTTCGTGGAAGAGCCTCCATTGGGCGGCCATCCAGCTGTTGCTTTTGCGCAAAAAGAGCTGCCAGGGGAGTTCGTATTTTTGTGCTTCCTCTTCTGTTTCTCCACCTTCCCAGAAGAGGCTGCGGCTTTGGTCGCCGCCTGCGTTGGCGCGCACCCCCTGGGGGCCGTACTCGGCCAGCATGAGACCTTCGGCTTCTCCGTAAGCTTCCTGTATGGAGGCGCCGCTGGCAATGCCCTTGTAAAAATAGCCCGCAAACTGCCGGGCCTGTTTGTCGTCAATTTTGCGGGAGGTGGCAATGACGGCGGGTATGTTGGCATCGAGCAGCAGCTGGGCATGTTGCAGGGTGGCGCAGCCGTTGAGAAACACCAGCTCCAGCCCCTGCTGGGAGCCCAGAAAGCGGGCAAGGCCCAGGGAGAAGAAGGACTTGTTGCCGCCCGACTCCGTTTCCAGCCACAGCTCATCCTCATCGGCATGGCCGCCATAGTGGAATATTTTGACCCGCCCTTCATACCATTCATCCTGAAATACACTGGCAATTTCTTTTTGGGTGGTTGCGGGCAATATCTTGAGGTGCAGGCGGTTTTTTTGTACGGCCGGCTCCAGGGCATTCATGATGGTTTTGAGTTCTACGGTCAGTTGTCGCAAAAAGCCATGCGTACTTCTTTCATTGGCATAGGCCAGGCAAATTACCGGCGTTTCGGGTTTCATTAATGACATAGGGGCTAACTTACGCTTCGGAGAAGGAGTAAATATAGCCCTAATTCATTATTCAGCCAGCACAAATGCAAATTATTTATTGTGTTCTTTCCAGAAGTAGCCGCTGTCGTGGTAGCGCAGCTTGCGGCGGGTATTACCTTTTCGTATTTCCACCTGATAATACTTTTCTTCCATGGAGTCGTGGTAGAGTATCCGCTCCAGGGTATAACCCGGGTATTCCTTAGCCAGATGCTCGAGGGTCACCTGTGGCAGGCGGGATTTGTTAATGAAAATATCCGTATATTGCCATATCCCTGTGAGGGTATATTTGGCGGTCATCCTCAGGCCCTGGTTGGTGAAGCTTACGTAGTAATAGGCTCCGGCTTTTTTCCATTGGGGTTTTACTGCATCGGGAAAATGCGAGTAAAACTTGTCCACGACGTCATCGTCGGGTGAAGTTTGCCCCCGGACTTCCTGTCCCAGGCAATACATGACGGTGATTAGCAGGCTTACAAGAGCAATATGGTGTTTCATGGCGATAGATCATTGAGGGTTAGGTTAAACAAAGGGCTACGAAAAAAACAATTTGTTACTGCTTACTACTTTAATTTACTGTTTTACGATATCTTATTCATAAGACAATTTTTTGCCTGAATTGCATGAGGTATCATCGCATTGAGTACGCAAGATACGAATTTTGAAGTATTTGCAAAGTTGAAAAGAGGAAATAAAATAACATTCTCATTGGGTTTTCTTACATGCCAGTTTTTATCCTTTGTGTGGTAAGGAAGAAAAAATAACTGGCTAATTGAGGCGATTTGTTTACTATTTGCAGAAAAAGGGCACTAATACTAAGGGTTGGAGTGATTAATACAAGGAGGATTTTTCATTTTTATTTCATCGTTCACCAAACACCTAAATCAAACATGAGCAACACCAACACACCCTCTTTCCGTTTTCATGCGTTTTTTTGCCCGGGTACCTGGAGCCTGTGCCTGTTGCTGAGCTTGCTGGGGATGCCCCGGGCAGCAATGGCACAATTTTGCAGTGGCACCACCCTGGTTTCGGCCAGCAGCGGCACCATTCACGACGGCTCCGGCGCCAGCAACTACGCCAACAATTCCAACTGTTTCTGGCTGATTGAGGCCAGCGGGGCGGCCTATATTTCCCTGGTGCCTACTTACCTGCAACTGGAGGATGCTTTTGACTATGTAAATGTGTATGATGGAAACTCTACGGCAGCTCCTCTGCTGGCTACTTATACGGGGGGAGAGGGCAACATTAACCTGCCCCCTTCGGTAAGCTCTACGGGGCCCTACATGCTGTTGCATTTTGTTTCGAATGTGTCGGTTACCCTTCAGGGCTGGTCCTTTGACTTTTTCAGCGCAACGGCCCTGCCCGACCTGCTGCCCAGCCTCTTTAGCCTCAGCCCTGGCAGCAGCACGCCGGGAGGCTCGGTCTTTGCCTCGGGCAGGGTGGACAATTTCGGGGCGGGCCCCTCGGTAATTCACACCCGGGCGGGCTACTACCTTTCCAGCGATGCGGTTTTTGATGGCAGCGACTTCCTGCTGGGCTCGGACGATGTGGAACCCCTCTCGCCGGGCAATGGCACGCCCGAAGATGAGACCCTCAATATTCCGGGCTGGGTGAGCCCGGGCGGTTATTACATCATTTACCGGGCTGATATGAACCAGGAACTGACCGAAAGCAATGAAACCAATAATTACACCTCCCTGCCCCTCACCATTGTGGGGCTGCCCGATCTCATTCCCCATATCACCTCCATAGACAGGAGCACGGTGGCGCCCGGAGAGGATGTGCTGGCATCGGGCCATGTAGAAAATGCCAGCAACGCTGCGGCGGGCATCAACACCCGGGCCAACTACTACCTCTCTACCAACACCAGCTGGGAGGGCAGTGATCCCCAGCTGGGCTCAGATGATGTAGAGCCGCTGGGCCCCTGGGCCAGCAGCCCCGAGTCGGAAGTGCTCACCATCCCGGCCGGTACGGCTCCAGGCAACTATTACATTTTGTGGGTAGCCGATGCCAACGGGGAGTTGAATGAAAGCAATGAAGGCAACAATGTGAGCTGGGTAGCCATCACGGTTACGGGCAGCCCCGACCTGCTGGTACAAAACCAGCAGATAAACCCGGTGAGTACCACCGCCGGTGGGGTGCTTACGGCCAACTGCACGGTAACCAATGTGGGCAGTGCTTATGCAGGAGTAAGTAAATTGGGCTATTACCTCTCGGCCAACACCAGCCTGGATGCCAGCGACAGCTTTTTGGGAGAGGATGCAGTGTCGGACCTGGCAGCGGGCAACAGCAGCCCCGAAGACCAGCAGCTGACCATCCCGCCGGGCACCCCTGCGGGCAGCTACTACATTTTGTTTGTGGCCGATTACCTCAATGCGGTGAGTGAGGGCAATGAAAGCAACAACGTGGCCGTGGCCAGTTTGAGCATCCAGGCTTTCCCCGACCTCAACCCACAGGCTCCTTCCGTTGTACCCAACGTGGTGGTGGCAGGCAATACCACCCAGGCATCGGCTGTGGTGCACAATCTGGGCGGGCAGGTGGCCCTGGCCTCCAAGCTGGCTTATTACCTTTCCACCAATACGACTTTTGATGGGGCAGACCTGCTCCTGGGCATAGACGATGTGCCGGTGCTCAATGGAGGGGGCACCTACAATGTGAGCCAGACCCTGAGCATTCCCGCCGGCACGGCGGCAGGCAATTATTACATCTTGTTTTTTGCCGACTACCAGCAGGTAGTGAGTGAAAGCAATGAAAACAACAACGTGGCAGCTGCATTTTTGCAGGTGCAGCAGGCTGTGTCTCCGCCTGTGGCCGATTTTTCGGCCAGTGCACTCAGTGTGTGCCTGGGCGATGCGGTTAATTTTACTGATTTGTCCACCAACACCCCCAGCAGCTGGAACTGGAGCTTCAGCCCGGCCAGTGTGAGCTACCTCAATGGCACCCATGCCGGCTCCCAGCACCCGGTGGTGCAGTTCGATGCTCCGGGCAGCTACAGCGTGAGCCTCACGGCAGCCAATGCCGGGGGAGCCGATACCGAAACCAAAAACGCCTATATACAGGTGAGTGCCCTGCTGAACGTGGATGTGAGCATCAGCGCATCGACCACGCAGCTATGCCAGGGCATGGCTGTGAACTTCACGGCCAATGCCACCCATGCCGGCAGCAGCCCCCTGTACCAGTGGAAGCTCAATGGCAGCAATGTGGGCAGCAATGCTCCCTCCTACCAGCTTGCCAACCCAGCAAACGGAGATGTGGTGAGTCTGGAGCTGACCTCCAGCCTCAACTGTGCGAGCCCTACTGTGGCGGTTTCCAACTCCATTGCGCTCACGGTACACCCCCTGCCCACAGTGAGTCTGGCGCCTTTTCCCGTATTGCAGGATACCGACCCCCTCTACTCCCTCAGCGAGGGTAGCCCCGCAGGTGGCTCCTACAGTGGTACGGGGGTAAGCGGCAATACCTTTGACCCCTCGGTGGGAGCGGGTACCTACCTCATCACCTATACCTATACCGATGCCAACGGCTGCACAGCCACAGCCAGCCGCAACTTGGAGGTTCAGGCCAATGTGTTTGTGCCGTTTAGCTGGACCCCCACCAACCAGTCGGGCATCCTCATCGGGCAGGCGCAGATAGACGGTGTGCCCGCAGCTGCCAGCGACTGGATCGCGGCCTTTGACCAGGCAGGCAATTGCGCAGGTGCGGCCCAGCTGATCCTGGCCCAGGGCATTGCCTACATCAACCTGCCCATTTACGGAGACGACCCCACCACCCTGGGCGTGGATGAAGGCATTAATTCGGGTGAAAGCTTTCGCCTGGTGCTCTACGATGCCAGCGAAACGGAATACCTGGATTACCCCCATTCGGGCAGCGTCACCCTCTTTACCCAATGGGCCAATACCAACGGCACCCCCATCCCGGCCTACA
This sequence comes from Bacteroidota bacterium, assembly GCA_003696835.1. GTDB lineage: Bacteria > Bacteroidota > Bacteroidia > J057 > J057 > J057. Next base: position 4,823 of record RFHT01000026.1, on the reverse strand, counting down.
ACGATGTAAACCAGGTTTATAATTTCGTGCACGCCAATGAGGTAACTGACCAGGTTTCGCTCAAAGCGGGCTGGAACCTGATTTCCCTGGACGTGCAGCCTTCCGACAGCGCCGTAGGCGCCGTGTTTGCCAACCTCATGCCGGGCAACCTGCAGTATGTTACGGGCTTTGAGCAGGGCTCTCTCATCTACGATCCCAATGGCCTGCCTTTTTTCAACACCCTCAACCACCTAAAAAGAGGCTGCGGATACTGGGTGAAAGTGGGTAGTGCCGATATGCTGTCGGTAAGTGGCACGCCCATAGACCCGGCTTACAAGAAGGATTTATTCACTGGCTGGAACCTGGTGGGCTATTTGCCCCAAACCACCAGCACCCCTGCCACTTTTTACAGCCAGCTCATTGCGGCCAATAAGTTGCTGTACATTACCGGTTTTGATGAGGGAACCACCATTTTCAATCCCAACGGCCCTCCTTTCCTGAACACCCTCAACAGCCTCCAAAATGGCAGGGGCTACTGGCTGCGGGTGAACGCCAATATAGCGGGCACGGATTACCGCCAGGCCGCAGGCGTACAGCCTACGCCTGTGTACATGTTTGTCAATGGAAGCAGTGAACTGCGCAGCGGGGGAGTTGTGGAGGTGGTGGATGAACATGAGCAGCTAGTAGGGCGCATGCAGGTGTTGCCGGGTGGCTACCTCATGACTACGCCCCTGTATGGCGACGACCCCTTTACGCCTGAGGTGGACGGGCTGAGAAGTGGCAGCCGTTTGCATTTCCGCTATGGCGGCAGGCTGGCGGGCAGCACCCTGGTATTTGACCCTTCGGGGGAAGTGCAGACCGTGCACCTGGCCTTTGAGTCCGGGCCGGTGGCGGAGGCCTATCCCAACCCGTTTTCCGATGCGCTATGGCTCAGGGTGGAACTGCCCGTAGGGGGCGAGCTGGAGGTACAGCTGTACGACATGCGGGGGGTGGCGGTGCGTGAACTGCGCCAGCACCGGCCTGCGGGCGGCCAGGAGATGCAGTTACCCACCGGCCAACTGCCCGAGGGGATTTACCAGCTACGTGCAAGCGTAAACGGACAGCCGGTGCTGCGGCAGCGGCTGCTGAGGCTGAGATGAGGAGAAAGGGAAATCTGCCGGGCTGAAATTGAATAAATGCTTCAAAATGGGTAACTATTTGCCGGTTCATGGTATGTATGACGGATTGTGAATTTTTTTTTCACTATTAACCCTTTAATACCATGGACGAAATAATGGAAGGCATTCTCCCTATGGATGCACAAACACGTGAAGCTACTGGTACTTCAGAGCGTACAGCTGCTGCCCGCATAGCGGCTGGCCAGGCGGTGGATTACCTCAACTGGTTTACCAGTGGTGGACTGGTCAATGGATTGGATCTGTTTGTCAATGGCGCATGGAGGAGGTTTATCAACCCATCTGAGGAGGTTCGCAACGCCATTTTTCAGTACTTTTTGAATCCCTCCAACCTGATTTTGTACGTGTGGTACAACACCCAGACCGGGCGGGTGAGTCATGCCCAGTTCCGGTACCGGCCGGGATCATTGCCGCAAGCTGCTTCCTGAGGAAGCTGAGACATTTCCAGATGCAAACGACCGGGTGGCTTCATGCCATCTGGTCGAATTGTTTTTTTGCTTCGGGTTGGGGCTCCTTCCTGCCTGATGGAATCAGGCGGGATCCAGCACGCGCCGGAGGTCGCGGCAGAGGTCGTCTGCATCTTCCAGGCCCACGGAAACGCGAAAAATGCCTTCGCCGGCGAAGCGGCGGTAGGCCCGAAGGTTTTCGGGGGGCAGCCTGAAAGAGGACTGCTGGAGTTCATCTGTTGGAATGTAAAAAATGAGGCTTTTGTGGTGGCCCAGAGACACAGCGTAGTGAAAGAGCTGAAAATGCTGCTGCATGCGCCGGATGAGGGGCTGGGGCTGGGCCACCCGGAAGGTGAGCATGCCGGAGAAGCAGGCCATTTGCTTTTTGGCCAGCTGGTGCTGGGGGTGTGAGGGCAGGCCTGGATACACCACGGCTTCTACCCGGGGGTGGTCTTGCAGGAAGCGGGCAAGTTGCAGGGCATTGGCTTCGTGCTGCCGCATGCGCAGGGGCAGGGTGGCCAGGCCCCGGTTGATGAGCCAGGCATTGAAGGGGCTGAGGACGGCTCCCAGGTGAATGCCCACGCGTTGCCTTAGGGCCCCCATTTCGGCGGCGCTGCCCACTACGATGCCGCCCATGGCGTCGCCGTGGCCGCCAAAGTATTTGGTGAGAGAATGGATGACGTAGTCGGCGCCCAGCTCCAGGGGGCGGGTGGCCAGCGGGGTGGCAAAGGTGGCATCTACGGCCACCCTGGCTCCATAGCGATGCGCCAGCCGGCTCACGGCGGCTATATCGGTAAGCCGGAGGATGGGGTTGCAGGGGGTTTCGAGAAAGAGCAGGCTGGCAGGCCGCTGCAGGGCGGCCTCAACTTCATCCAGCTCCGACATATTTACCGGCTCTGCCTCTATGCCCAGGCTGTGGAGCAAATCGTTGCCAAATTCCCGCACTCCGGCATAGGCCACATCGCTTACCAGCACCCGTCCTCCCTGCTGCACGTTGTGCAGCAGCAGGCCCGTAACGGCTGCCATGCCGCTGCTGAAAGCTACGGCAGCCTCGCCCCCTTCCAGGGCTGCCACCTTCTGCTCCAGCACCTGCACCACCGGATTGCCCCAGCGGCTGTAAATGAAGGGGCTTTCGGGGCCGAGGTTTTCTGCCGAAAAAGATACCTCCGGATCCACCAGAAAAGTGTTGGACATGTGGATGGGCGAAATGGTGCTGCCTGCTGCCTGTCCGCCCGGCTCACCTGCATGTATAGCCAGGGTAGAAAACTGCATGGCAGCTGATGAAAATTGGTGCATGGGATGGGAGTTTTGAAGTGAAAAATGCACGACATAATGGGAAGGGAAAAGTGTTTATTTTTCCTCCCTTTAACAAAAAAAATCCTAACTTTCACAGGCAATACGGCCTGAACCAAACCAAATGCAACGCGGATCATGCCCAGAGTGTCATTTACCACTGCCTTAAAACGCTTTTATCCCGGCCTGGAAAGCTGTGAGGTCCGGGGAAAAAGAATCGATGAAATTCTCAACCGCCTGGACGAACAACATCCCGGCCTGAAAGATTACATACTGGATGAGCAGGGGGAGCTGCGCCAGCACGTCAACATTTTTATCGGCAGCCGCCTCATACGCGACAAACAACGGCTGCTGGACCCCGTAGGGGAAGAGGATGAAATCTTCATCATGCAGGCTTTATCCGGTGGGTGAGCCACTGCCGCAGGCATATTTATACCGGTAGGTCATCGCTACTTCAGCACCACTTTTTCAATTACGCTTTGTTGACTGCAGGAAAGCCGGAAGTAATACTGCCCGGGCTTCCACAAATTGAGCGGAAAACTCAACTGCCTTTCTCCCTGCCCGCCGGGCAGGTTTTGGCGGTGGTACAGCTTGCCGTCCTGGTCGTGTACTTCCAGGATTAAGGGCTCCTGTCTGAGGGAAAAGTATTGCAGGTTCAGGCAATTATTGGCCGGGTTGGCAAAGGCATAAAGGGCCAGTTCGTCCACTTCATTGACCACCACCTCCACCGTTTTGCTGTAGGTATGGGCACACAGGGGGCTGACACAGCTGATGCGGTAATACAGTTGTGGCACCTTCCACCTGCTCACCTGCCTGTCTATATACTCTCCCCGGGAAGGCTGGGCACGCGACATATTCACCTGAGCCAGCAGTTCGAATGTTTGCCCGTCGAAGGAGCGCTCAATCAGAAACTGGCGGTGGCGGGAATCGGGGCTCACCCACCAGTTGATGAAGGCATCGCCGTCCAGGTAATAACCCTCTAATTTTTCCTGCTCCTTAGCCCCTGCATTGAAACGGGAGGCTGGAGGCTGGTAGGGCCAGCTCGCGGGCATGCTGCCTGGTAGCGAGTGGAAAAGGGGGCTTTTGGCAGCCTGCCTGTCTGCAAAGAGGTGCTGAATTCCCAAAATGATGAGCAATAGCAACAAGCCGGCAAGCGCAGTACCTGCCGTCCAGGTATTTACACGGGAAAGGTGGCGAGGATGAGTATGAAAAAATGAGCCAGATAGTCCTTTCATAGCTGCCGGGGAATGAAAGTATGTGTTTGGCAGCAAAATAGAAGCCTGGCTCGCCGCATAAAAGCTGTTTTGGCATACAGATATTACAGAAGTAAGATTTTGGCCGAAAAAACGGATAGTTCGAAATGGCAACTACCCGCTTCCTTTCCGGCACCGTTTTTTTATTTGGAAAATAGCTGTGTATCTTGCCCTTCCTGAAACCCATCAACAAGATGAAAAGATTGATTGTTCTGCTGAGCTGCTGCCTGTTGCTGCAGCTTCAGATGCAGGCCCAGCCCACCCTGAGCTGGGAAATGCTGGCCGAGGTAAAGCTGGAAAGCAAACACGACGAGCAGGCCCGGGCATTTTATTCGCAGATAGTACCCTCCGAAGCGGTGCGCAAACTGGACGGCAAGATGGTGATCGTAAAGGGCTACATGCTGCCCATGGATGTCAAGGACGGCTATTACATATTGTCGGCCTTTCCCAACAGTTCCTGCTTTTTTTGTGGCGCTGCCGGGGAGGAGTCGGTCATTGAACTCAAATTTAAAGGAAGCCCCCGCACCTATAAAATGGATGAAGTGGTGAGTCTGAAAGGGCGTTTTAGATGGAATCAAAAGCCCTTTGAGCTGCCTTATATACTGGAGGAGGCTGAGCCGTATCCCTGAGGAGGCAGCAAGGATGAAGGTTTTGAAGCGTACATCCTACGTGGGCTT
>RFHT01000240.1 GCA_003696835.1 Bacteroidota bacterium | reverse complement strand
GGGGCTGGGGGTGGTTAACACAAGCCATTGAAAATGAGCAACTTACAACAATTGTTATTGTTTTTTTTCACCCTGAGAGTGCTGAATAGTTGCTAAATTGATAATCAGGGTTTAATATCCCGAACTCACGTTAAAAACAACAAGCCGGAAGTCTCCTTCCGGCTTGTTAAATGGGTCAGTTGCGAGTAGGTCAGCCTTCAGCTGCGGCAGCCATCAGGGCCCGTTTGGCGAAGACGCGGGCCAGGTGGCGCCGGTAATCCTCAGAGGCGAAATGGTCGCTCATCACGTGCCCTTGTTCGCTGGCAGCCCGGGCTGCAGCGGCGGCGAAGGTATCGGCATTGGCAGGCTGGCCCATGAGGGCCTGCTCTACGGCCTGGTCGCGGAAAGCCGCGCCCGACACCCCCGTAAAGGCCACCCGTGCATGGCTGATGTTGCCACCGCTTTGGGCAATGGCTACGGCACAGCCCACCAGGGCAAAGCGGGAGGCAGGCTGGGCAAACTTGGCATAAGCCACCCGGGTGCCTTGCGGTGGCAGGGGTACCCGGATTTCGGTAATGATTTCATGCTCGCCCAGGGCTGTGGTAAACAGCCCCTGGAAAAAACCGGCCGCTTTGTATTCGCGCGGGCCGTTGGGGCCCTGAGCCACGATCACGGCATCGGTAGCCAGCAGCCCGGCAGGCCAGTCAGCTGCCGGGTCGGCGTGGGCAATGCTGCCACCTATGGTGCCCTTGTTGCGCACCTGCACGTCGCCTATGGTGGCCCCCACCTGCGCCAGCAGGGGTACATGGGCACCTACGACCTCTGAGGAGGCTATTTCATGGTGGGTGCTGCCGGCACCTATGCGCTGCATGCCGCCCGAGGCGTCTATGTAGCGCAGCTCATTCAGCTGCCCGATGTCGATGAGGGTGCCCGCTTCGTTCAGCCGCAACTTCATAGAGGGCAGCAGGCTGTGGCCACCGGCCAGCAGCTTGGCATCTTCCCCGGCGCTGAGCAGGGAAATGGCTTCAGCCACAGAGCTGGCGCGTTTGTATGCAAAAGAGGTTGGAATCATGTTGAAAAAAGTTAATGGATGAATGAAAAAAAACGCACTATTTGTTCATGGCGCGCCAAACGCGTTCGGGTGTAAGGGGCATTTCGAGATCGCGTACGCCCAGGTGCGAAAGGGCATCTACTACAGCATTGACTACAGCAGGAGTTGACCCTATGGTGCCGGCCTCGCCGGCCCCTTTTACCCCCAGGGGGTTATGCGGGCAGGGCGTCACGGTGCGATCCGTTTCAAACATGGGCAGGTCGTCGGCCCGTGGCATGGTGTAGTCCATGTAAGAGCCATTGACGAGCTGGCCGCTTTCGTCGTAAATCACCTCCTCAAACAAGGCTTGTCCAATGCCCTGTGCCAGGCCGCCATGTATCTGGCCATCCACGATCATGGGGTTGATGACGTTGCCCACGTCGTCGCAGGCCACCATGCGCTTGAGTTCCACCTTACCCGTTTCGGGGTCCACTTCCACCACTGCAATGTGGCAGCCAAAGGGGTAGGTAAAGTTGGCCGGGTCGTAGAAGCTGGAGAAGTCCATGCCGGGTTCCAGGCCCTGGGGGTAGTCGTGGGGCACGTAGGCCGTAAGGGCCACATCGCCGAAGGCGATGGATTTGTCGGTGCCTTTGACGGTCCATTTGCCTCCGGCAAATTCGAGGTCATCCACAGCAGCCTCCAGTTTGTGGGCAGCAATTTTGGCGCCTTTTTCAATCACCTTTTCGATGCTCTTCACAATGGCGCTGCCGCCCACAGCCAGGCTGCGGGAGCCGTAGGTGCCCATGCCAAATGCCACCGACTCGGAGTCGCCGTGTACGATTTCCACATCTTCCATGGGAATACCAAACTTATCGGCTACTACCTGTGCAAAGGTGGTTTCGTGTCCCTGCCCGTGGGCATGGGAGCCGGTGTAAACCGAGACTTTGCCGGTGGGTTGTACGCGCACCTGGGCCGACTCGTACAGGCCGGCGCGGGCGCCCAGGGCTCCTACCACAGCCGAGGGAGCAATGCCACAGGCTTCTATGTAGGTAGAGAAACCAATGCCAATGAGGCGTCCGTTTTTCCTGGCTTCGGCCTGCTCTTTGCGCACTTTTTCATAATCGAGCATCTCCAGTGCGCGTTTGAGTACAGCTTCATAGTTGCCGCTGTCGTACTGCAGGGCCACCTGGGTTTGATAACCCGGCTGATTTACCCCATCGAAGGGGGGGATAAAGTTTTTGAAGCGCAGTTCGGCGGGGTCCATATTCATTTCGTGGGCAGCAGTATCTACCAGGCGTTCCAGCAGGTAGGTAGCTTCGGGCCGGCCCGCGCCGCGGTAGGCATCCACGGGAGTGGTGTGGGTAAATACCCCGGTTACATCCACGTGAATGGCGGGGGTGGTATAAAGCCCCTGCAGCAGGGTGCCGTGCAGGTAGGTGGGTACACAGGGGGCAAAAGTGGAGAGGTAAGCCCCCAGGTTGGCAAGGGTTTTTACCCGCAGCCCCACCATTTTTCCTTCCGCATCAAAGCCCATTTCGGCCCGGGTTACGTGGTCGCGTCCGTGGGCATCGGTAACAAAACTTTCGCTGCGTTCGGCCGTCCATTTTACCGGGCGGTTGAGCCGACGCGAGGCCCAGGTTACGAGCGCCTCCTCGGTGTAGTGGAATATTTTGCTGCCAAAACCACCTCCCACGTCGGGAGCTACCACCCGCACCTTGTGTTCGGGTATGCCCAGCACAAAAGCGCACAGCAGCAGGCGGGTGAGATGGGGATTCTGGGAAGTGGTATAAAGGGTGTACTTGTCATTGGCCTCCTCGTAGTGGCCAATGGCCGCGCGGGGCTCAATGGCATTGGGAGCAAGGCGCTGGTTGGTAAATTCCAGGGTAGTGATGTGGTGGGCACTGGCCATGGCGGCATCCGTAGCGGCTTTGTCGCCCAGCTCCCAGTCGAAGCACATATTTTTGGGCACATCATCGTGTACAAGGGGAGCGTCGGGTTCCACGGCTTTGGCGGCATCTACAACAGCCTCCAGCACTTCGTAATCTACGACGATGGCTTCGGCGGCATCTTTGGCTGTGGCGCGGTCTTCGGCTATGACCATGGCCACGGCATCACCCACGTGGCGCACCTTGTCGGCCACCAGCAGGGGGTGGGGCGGTTCTTTCATGGTATCGCCATTTTTAAAATTGACCTGCCAGCCACAGGGCACGCCATTCACGCCCGACTCGGCTATGTCTTTGCCCGTAAACACAGCCACCACGCCCTCCATTGCCAGGGCAGCGCTGGTATCTATGCTGTTGATCTTGGCGTGCGCAAAAGGGCTGCGCACCATATAGGCGTAGGTCATACCCGGCAACACAATGTCGTCGGTATATTTGCCCTTGCCGGTAATAAAGCGTTTATCTTCAACGCGTTTTATTGCTTGTCCGATGTAGTTGGCCATGGTTTAGGAGTTTAGTTTGTTTGCAGCGTGTTGGATGGATTTAACAATGTTGTGATAGCCGGTGCAGCGGCAGTAATTGCCTTCCAGGGCATGCCGTATTTCCGCTTCGGTAGGCTGGGGGTTGTCGGCCAGTAGCTGGGCCGCTGTCATGATCATGCCCGGGGTGCAAAATCCGCATTGCAGGCCGTGCTCCTCGCGAAAACCTTCCTGCAGGGGGTGCAGCTCGCCATTGCTGGCCAGGCCCTCTATGGTGGTAATTTCCGCTCCATCGGCCTGGGCGGCCAGCATGGTGCAGGATTTCACAGCCAGGCCATTTACATGTACGGTACAGGCACCGCAGCTGCTGGTATCGCAGCCAATATGGGTGCCGGTTAAGCGTAAAACATCGCGCAGATAGTGAACGAGCAACAGCCGTGAATCGACTTCATGCTGGTGGGTTTTGCCGTTCACTGTTACTTGAATAGGTATTCCCATAGGATTAGATGATTAATTGGGTTGAAGGTTTGGACAAGAATCAAACAGAAGGAAAAGAACAATCCAATTTAATGGAATATGATATTATTTCAAATAAAATCTGTTGCTTATACCGGCAATTCGTTCAGGCTATCCAGTACGTGCCAGGCTTTGAAGCCCAGTTTTTCCTGCGGGTTGTCGGCCCGCCTCAGCCATATCGTACGCAGGCCACAGGCCGCAGCCCCGGCCACATCCCAGGCATTGGCCGATACAAACACCACCTCTTCCAGCTCAAGCCGAAGCCCGCGGCTGACCATTTGATACACCTCTGGCCGGGGTTTGTACAGCCCGATGTCATCGGCACTCAATATTTCACTCAAATAGGGCAAGAGGCCATTATGGCGCGCAGCCCCATCGAGCATGTTGCGGTCGGCATTGGACAAAATGGCCAGCTTGAAATGAGCCGAAAGGCGGCCCAGCACTTCGGGTACTTCCTCAAAGGCTTGCAGCTGCATATACTGCTGCATCAGTTCCTGCCTGATAGCGGGGGCCAGCTTGGCAGCCTGCGCTTCGCAGGCGTATTGCAGCGCATGAAGGGTAACTTCTGAAAAGGGACGATACTGCCCCATGAGGGTGCGCAGCCAGGTATAGGCCAGCTGTTTTTGCCGCCAGAGGGCATTGATGGCAGCGGCCTTTGGCCCAAAGTGGTGCATGAGAGACTGCTCCAACGAAAAAACGTCGAAGAGGGTGCCGTAGGCATCAAAGACGTAGGCTTTGGGCTGGGCTGATGACATGGAGCAGCAGTAGTAGTAAATCCAGGAAGGGGTGAGCGCCTGATTCTTCTCCAAAGTAAGCAGGCACATTACCCTGATCCAATGTTATGGATTTATGACTTTTTTTGCAAATCTATTTATCGGATTGGGGGAGGGTAGGGGGCCAAAAAAACAGGAACTGCCCGACGGGCAGTTCCATAGGTGCAGCCGAATCCCTGCTCAGGAAGCCACCGCATACTCAGCCTGCTCCTCTTCCACACGAGTTACATAGGCCCTGCACAAGTGCAGTTTGTCGTAATCCATGCCCAGTACCTCGTGGGCTTCCTTGAGCCTGGGGCTGCCAGCCTGTTTGAAATACTCCGTTCCCCGGTGCAGTTCGCTCTGGTCCAGCTGTTGCTCAATCCACTGGGTGAGGTCCACTTGGCCTGCACGGTGCAGGTCGCTGAGTATTTCGTGCACTTTGCTCAGTTGTACATTCAGTGCTTCTGCAATTTCTGCGGGCGTTTTGCCCTCTAAGTGCATGGCTTTGGCGCGGCGGTGGTAGTTGGAATAAATGCGCCGGTAAGTGCCATCTATTTTATCTCTTTCCATTTTTTTGCGAATGCTGATGACCGCATCGGCTACCTGCTGGGCTTCGGCATCCGAGAGGTGCTTGCAGCCCGCTGTATTGCGCACATTCAGGCTGGTATCGGGCTTGGTTTCCACCAGGCGCTGAATGGTGTAGTTGGAAAATACCTCGTGCAGGGGCTTGCCCGCCTGCCGGGCCAGCTGGCTGCGCACCTCCTTGAGGGAGATTTCCAGCTGAACTTCATGCCAACTGGGCCGCAGTTCTTCGGGCGCTACCTGAAAAGGGGCCTCTTTCTTGAGGAATTCCACTCCTTTTTCGGCAATGGACAAGGTGCCCCAACGCAGGTCTCTGATTTGCAGGTACTGGGTTTTTACCAGGTGCCGTATGAGCCGTTCGAGGCGCGAAAAGCTCATGTCTTTCAACTCTGCAAAGGTCTCCAACTGCTGGTGGTTTTGCTTGCGCAAACCAAACTTGCCAGTGTCGCCGCGCAGTATCCTGCATACGTAGGCCGATGCATAGGCCCTGTCGAGCAATAATACAGTTTTGAGTACAGCTCTGACTTCCTCCTGGACGTCGATGGTGAAATAAGATGAAGTGTTCATAGTGCAATAATGTTAGTGTTCGATCATAAAGGTAGGGCCATACTTTGAGGGCCTCAAGGAAAGATTCCCCCCAATGGTAAAATCCGATTTAGTAGGATAATTCTGTTTTTAAAGCTAATTATTTATTTCAATCTATTGATAATCAGTATATTAAATTCAGGACATTTAGGTTGTAGAAGTAACTCAGGTACTTGAAAAAAATAGCTAACAGGCATGGCTGTTTACCCTTTTGGGAAGAAAAGGGGCGCAAAATTGTGCAATTGGCCGGAAATTTGAGAAAGAAGAAGCTTGTACATGAGCGCGAAAAGACGCATATTTGAGGCATCAGATTATGGTTATCATTTCATGAGCAAACGCATCAATATTTCAACCGGTACACCCTGGGAAGATCAGGTGGGCTTTTCCAGAGCCGTTCGCGTGGGAAACTGCATAGAAGTGGCAGGTACAGCAGCAGCAGATGGGGACGAAATTATGTTTCCCTATGAGCCCTACGAACAAACGCACTACATTTTGCTGAAAATCAAGCAGGCCATAGAAGATGCCGGCGGCAGCAT
>RFHT01000025.1 GCA_003696835.1 Bacteroidota bacterium | reverse complement strand
TTGTTTATTTTCAATGGTTTGTATTAACCACCTCCAACTCCTCCTTGAAAAGGAGGAGAGTTCTCCGGGGCAGGCGGCGCAGCCGCCTGCGAACCTTCACTTCCCCTCTGGGGCACGGGCTGCATGGCCCCCTTAGGGGCCCCAATATGGGTAGCAGGAAGCACGAAGTGCCACAGAGTTTTTTCGTGCCGTAGGTACGAAACCTGCTGCGGTTGGGCAAATCCCTTGTCGTTTTGCTGGAGCCCGGCCTGGCCAGGTAGGTTCGTTAGCCCCGCGGCTTTAGCCCGGGGCCGGGCTAAGGAGCCGGGCCACTGAGAGCGGTTGTTGAATCATACCCGTCCAAACACCTTTAGTTCTGCCCTGAGACCTCAAGCCAGAGCGGCCTTAGCAGCGGCTACTTCTTTGGGGGCACTGCCCACAAATATCTGGTCGTCTATAATGATGACAGGCCGCTTGAGGAAGGTGTATTCCTTCAGTATGTAATCGCGGTAATCCTCTTCTCCCAGTTGCTGCTGGTTCAATCCCCAGGCGCGGTACTTCATGGCCCGGCGGCTAAACAGCTTTTCGTAAGAGCCCGCCAGCTTTTTCATCTCCTCCAGTTGCTCAGGGGTAATGGGTTCGGTTTTGATGTCCTGCAGCACCGCTTCGGGCCCGGGTTGGAGTTCTTTGAGAATGCGCTGGCAGGTGGTGCAATTGCCTAAGTGATAAATTTTTACCATGGTCCTAAGGAGTTAGCGGTCGAGTGGAGTTGCAGTTGCCGGAATAATGGGCAGTTCTATACGGGAAGGCATGACCTGGCTGCGATGTACATATATGTGGGTATCGGGGCATTTGCCCTCCGGGCACAGATAGGGGTTGAGCTCAAAGTTGCCCCGGTCGGCTCCCGCAATAGCAATACGGATTTTGTGGCCTTTCTTAAACAGCCAGGAAGTGGGCAGCATGTCAAACCTCAGCTCTATGGCTTTTCCACCGGCCAGAGGCCGGTCAGTCCATTGCGCCCGTTTGTAGCCATGCCAGGGAAGTTCGGGTTTTACCTTTGTGCGATAGGCCGTCTGCTCCTCCGGAGGCTGCAGCTGGTGCCAGCCGGCCCGTAGCTCCCCTTCGGTTACATATAGGGACCGGCCGTCCTCATCCACATCGCACAGGTACACAAAAAAGTCTCCGTAATCCTGGTCGGAAGCCACCCACAGATTGATGACAGGATGCCCGGTAACCTCCATATCCGCTTCCAAAACTTCCGTTTCATAAATGAGGCACTGCTGGTCGGCCAGGCTGCGGTCCATCAGGGTTTTGGGCCCGGCCGTGTACATGATCCAGCGGTTGAGCATGCGCTTGCCATAGCTGGAAGTGTGCCTGAAATCCACCTGCGAAGTATCCGTACCGGGTTTGCCCGCGCTGGTACTTAGTCCATGACCTTCGGTGAAGTACCAGGACGTTATTTGTTGTCGGTCCAGGGGCCAGTTGTCTTCGGCCCGCCAGCCCTGGTTCATCACATAAATGTAAACGGGCGGCTCGTTCATAACGCCATTGTCAATGCCTTTGAGGTGATAGTCAAAAAAACGCAGCTGCTCGGTAAGCAGTTGTTTGGCATAGTCTCCCTCATAGTCAAAGTACTTCTGGTAAGCCTTGGGGATGGCGGGGAAGTGCACCCTGGGACCAATCATCATTTTGGAGGGATTGGCTTCTTTGAAAGAAGCATACAGTTTACAAGTACCCCGCGTGAAGCCATCAAACCATCCGCCAACGTGATAAATGGGAATTTTTGAAGCCATGATCTCCGGCCCGTAATAGCCGGGGTTGGAGTGGCAATAGGTAAGCGTATCATAAGGCGCCGGACCATGGCTGTCGAAATAGCGTGCCGAGCTATCCAGGAAATAGGCCACGGGAACATTGTCGAGGTGTTGGCGGGTAGCCTGCAGGTAGAAGTGTTGGCTGCGCGGCTTTCCGTCTTTGTAGCGGGGTGCTGCCGCGCCTGCCAGCACGGCCGAGTCGAGCAGGGGGCGCTCATCGGTGAGCTTTCCGTCTCCGTCCTCATCCACTACCGGCAGGGAGGGCAAGATGAAATTTTTGAAGTTGTAGTCATTGCGGTTGTAGGCCTCCAGCCGGCGGCTGAAGTTTTTCAGCCAGCGGGTAGCGGCAATGCCGCCGGGGCGGTTGCCCGCAGTAAACATCTCAAAGCCGATCACCTCCGGCATGATGCATTTTAGGGCTTCGGGCTGGTTGGCAGCTGTGAGAAACTGGCTCCAGCCCAGGTAAGAAGGCCCCATCATGCCCACCTTGCCGCTGCACCAGCTTTGGGCCGCAATCCAGTCGATGAGCACCTTGCCGTCGCGCCCCAGTTGGGGCATCAGGGGCATTTGGCTGCCGAAAGAGGCACCCGTGCCCCGCATATCGGCTATGGCCACGGCATAGCCGTGGCTAAGCAAGGTTTGCACATAATCAAATGTGGTCATGTCGTACACCGGCCCCCATCCATTGCCCGTTAGGGAAGAAAGGGTGTGTTTGGCCAACCCCATTTTGGGAAAAAAGTAGGAGCGGTTGTAGGGCGTGTACATCAGCAATACCGGAAACCGGGCGAAGCTGTCTGCCTGGCTGCGAGGCAGAAAAATATCCATGGCCAGCAGCACGCTGTCCTCCATGGGCACATAAACCGACTGCTTGGAGAAATGTTTGTAAACAGCTTGGGAATAGCCCTCATATTCAAAATAGCTACTTTTTTGGGCAAAAAGCAGATTGTTACACATATACCCTGCCAGGACCAGCAGGAAAATCCGGAACCACTTCATAAAGCCAAAGGATAAAAAATTAAGCCTGAGCAAAGTTGCACAGGCTTAAGGGAAAATCAAAACCAATATGCGGGATATCATGCTGCAACAGCCCGCTTGACGAGCGGCAGGTGATTTTTGTCCAGTATTTCCCTGGCCAGGTTCATGTAGTTGATGGCCCCCTTGCAGGTAGCGTCAAAGGCCAGCACCGGCATGCGGAAGCTGGGAGCCTCACTGAGCTTGATATTGCGGTGTATCACCGTACCAAAGGCCAGCTGTTTGAAGTGCTTGCGCACGTCTTCCACCACCAGGTTGGCCAGGCGCAGGCGTTTGTCGTACATGGTGAGCAAAATGCCTTCTATCTGCAACTTGGGGTTGAGCCCGCGCTGTACAATGCTGATGGTATTGATGAGGTTGCCCAGGCCTTCGAGTGCGTAGTATTCGCACTGCACCGGAATGATGACCACATCGGCAGCCACCAAGGAGTTGACGGTCAGCAGTCCCAGGGAAGGCGAACAATCCAGTATGATAAAATCGTAATCATCCCTCACTTGTTCCAGCACCGGGCGCATGAGGCGCTCGCGGTTTTCCATGCCCACCATCTCAATCTCGGCTCCGGCCAGGTCGCGTGCCGAAGGGATGATGTCCAGGTTGGGGAAAGGAGTATGCTCAATGACTTCGTGAACCGACAGTTCGTCGTCCAGGATCAAGTCATAGATATTGGCCTTTTCTTCATCGGGCTCCAGCCCTACCCCACTGGTGGAGTTGGCCTGGGGGTCAGTATCTACCAACAGGGTTTTGTACTCCAAAGCCGCAAAGCTGGCTGCAAGGTTGATGGCCGTAGTGGTTTTTCCCACCCCGCCTTTTTGGTTTGCTAAACAGATGATTTTCGCCATAGTAACATGTGGATAAAGTAGGTTGATAGCCAAACAGCTTAAATGCAAACAGGCAAGCTCAATTGTTCCTTTAGTTTTTTTAACGCTCGAAGAAAAGCAAGTATTTTTTGCCCAACAAATATAAACAATTGATTCCTTATTTGAGGGAGCTTTTTGCCCACAGTTTGTGCATAAGTTTGTTGATTATGGCCAGATGCTCCGAAATTCATGCACGGGCTGTGGAAAAGTTGAGTTTGGCTGGTGGGAATTTGTAAAACAGCCTGCCAACTCCTACCTTGCATGCGAGAAAAAATCACCCATCAGCCATGCTAAAAAAGTACCTCAAATGGACCGGCATTGCCCTGCTTGTGGCCCTGGTCGTCATTCAGTTTTTCGGTATAGACAAAACCAACCCTCCTGCTGATCCGGAGCAGGCCTTTGACCGCATCGAACAGCCACCCGAGGAAGTGTTTACCCTCATCAAACACGCCTGCTATGACTGCCACTCCAATCACACCACTTACCCCTGGTACACTTCCGTTCAGCCCCTGGGCTGGTGGATAGCCGGGCATATTGATCACGCCAGGGAAGAGCTGAACTTTTCAGAATGGGGAACTTACTCTTCTAAAAAGAAGCAACACAAAATGGAAGAGGCCGCTGAAGAAGTGGCCGAAAAACACATGCCACTCAAAAGCTACACCTGGATGCACCCCAAAGCCCGCCTGAGTGAGGAAGAACGCCAAATGCTGGTGGACTGGTTTAAGAGCAAGTCTGAAGAAAGTGTCCCCTCATGAAGCTGGCCGAATTCATGCAAAGCCTCCAACAGGCTCAGCCCCCTGCCGGGCTGGATGAGCTGCTGCTGGCCTTGTGGAAAGATGCCAAAGGCGACTGGCATGGGGCCCACAGCCTGGTGGATCACCGCTCCGACCGCCCCGCCTGCTGGGTGCATGCCTACCTGCACCGCAAGGAAGGCGACCTGGGCAATGCCGGATACTGGTACCGCCGCGCAGGCCGCAGCATGCCTTCCTCAAGCCTGCAGCAAGAGTGGGAGCACATTGCGGCAAGCCTGCTCAATGCCGGATGAGTTTTCCACGATACATGCGCCCGTTGAGCTGGATCTCATACACATATACACCGGCCGGAATGCTTCCCCACTCCAGGGAAATGGCAGCTCCTCCTGAGGCATGCACCTGTTTGCGCAACACCTCCTTTCCCCTCATACTGAGCACCCTGATATCCAGCTCCCCCGCTTCACCGGCCTCCAGTTGCACCGAAAATTGTTGCTTACTGGGGTTGGGAAAGAGGTAAACGCCTTTGTTGCGGGAAAACACCACCTCTATGGCCGGCGAGTAGCTGAAGCTGCCATTGAGGTCCACCTGCTTAAGACGGTAAATGTTGCTTCCCAATAAGGGCGCATCATCTGTAAATTCATAGCGGCTTAGCTCCCGGCTGTTTTGTTTGCCTTTTACCTCTCCTATGGAAATAAAAGCACCATTTGCCTGCCGCTGAACCACAAAACGGTCGTTGTTCAACTCCCAGGCAGTGCTCCAGCTCAGTTGGATCTGCTCCTGCGCGGCCACCCCTTCAAAGTGAAGCAGCTCCACGGGAAAAACCGTCCCCCCATCTCCCCGGCCATTGGAGCCTCCGCCTCCGCCCGAAAAGCTCAGCACCTGAAACTCAGCCTGGTGGTACCCGCCCAGAGACTGGTAGGTCCAGGCAGTAGGCGAAGGCGTGCCAGCGTGAAAGAGCTCGGTAAATTGGGCAGGCATTACCCCAGCGTGCTGGTCAAGAGCCGGATTGGGGTTATGGCCCGAAATTTTGTAAAAAACCAATGCCGTATGGCTGTCCAGGGTGCCGGGTACAGGGGAAGCGGCCACAGCCTGCTGCACGTCCTGGAAGTCGGTATCGTCGTAATAAAAGCGCACCGAAACCGCTTCGGCAGGCTGTACCGTCGGCGATACATCGTAGTAGCGCCCCATTACATACCAGCCATCCTGCCTGCTTACATAAGGGGCAGCAGAAAGGTCATGCCCCCCATTGCCATGAGCCGGCGTGATGCCCACCCTTACCTGGCTGGGCTCCAGTTGCATCACCCCATCCTGTTTGATCGAGAGCAGCAGCACATCGGCCGGAGTCGCCGGAGGGGTAGCCGCCCGCTTCCAGTAATGGGTCCATCCCGCCCCGTCCAGGCAGGCCGTATCGGCCACGTACTCTCCCACGGCCGATGCAATGGCCGAAGGTCCTGTGCAGGGTAGCACCACATCTGAAAATCCGTCTATGCAGAGGTTGTCCAGATAAAGCCGCTGGGAAAATGCAGCCGACTGGGTATAGGTGGCTTTGAAGCGCAAAATGATGCTGCTTCCCACATAATCGTTCAGGTTGATGTTTTCCTGCTGCCACTCATCGCAACTACCAGGGATCCAGAGCCCACTGTAGGCAAAGCCCGGAGCAGTGGCCAGGCTCAGTTCATCCAGATGCAGCAGTTGCTGGAAGCTGGCGCCACAATCGGCCGAAACTTCCACTGTGAGGGCCAGCGGGGCAAAGGCCCGTTTGTAAGCCCTGTCAAAACGCAGCTCTGCACTGCTGTAGTTGCTGAGGTCTATCACACTGGAAACAATGGCATCTTCAGAGCCAAATTCAATGGCGCTGTTTTCCCAGGTATCCAGGTAAAAGGCACGCTGCCCGGCATCGGCGCAGGCCAGCGGACCCTCATAGCTTTTCCACAAAGAGGCTGCACGGGCATTTTCTTTTTTCCAGCCTGCAGGCAGGTTGGCACTACCCTCGAAGTCCAGACAATAGGGTAAGGTATTTAAAATAGCTGAGGGAGCATAGTCAAACACATCGCAGGACTCATCATTCAGTGAATAGCTATCCTTCCCTATGCCATTGGCATCCAAAATAATGGCTTTGAAGGTATGGGTACCCTCAAAGGGGATATTGATGGTGTTGAGGGCAATATTGCTGCTTTGCCCGGGGGCCAGGCTGCCCGCCCAGTTGTAGGAGGAGAGCAGGTTGCCATTGAGTTCTTGCCCGATCACCAGGCTGTTGATGGTATTTGTTCCATAGTTTTTCACCTCTAAAACGGGCGTCATAGCAGAGGAACAGGCAAAGCCATCGGGCATACTGATCCGCTCTATACCCACATCCAGGGCGGAGTTGGGTGGAATGGCCCCATCAGACTGCAACAGGCTGCCCCTGATACCCTGCAGGGACGCCCGCATGCGGGCTTTCTGTCCGGGCGTGAAGGTGTTTTGGCACACCCAAAAGCCATAATCCATGTAGTTTTCATACATGTCCTGCACATCCGTGGAAAAGGGATTGTTCGGGCTGCTGTCGTTGGCATCGGTGCTGCAGCTGTTGGAGGTGCGGTTGGCAGGTACTGGTGAGTTGCAGCTCGTATAGATGGTGCCATTGAGGTCAGGGGGGGTATCGCACACCCGGTCGCCGTCCAGCAGGCAGTTGTCGTTGGCACAGTCTTCATTGCGGAAAGTGTGAAACAAATTGAGGTAGTGCCCCACCTCGTGTATATGCAGCTTGCTGTCGTCGGGGCTTGCGCCCCAAAAGCGAGCCTCATTCACAATGCCATCGTAGGGCTGCCCGTGTGAGTTGGCATAAAAGGCATACCCCCCTATCCAGCAACTGCCGGGATTGTCAGCCCGGGTTTCGCATATTTCATTCACCAGCCACACATTCATGTATCGGGTGGGGTCCCATATACTGAGTGCCTTCATACACCCATCTTCCGTCCCATTCCCGCAGGGATCGTCCTTAAACAGGTTGGAATACGCAGTGGGAACGCGCACTATGCCATTAGTGGGGCTGCCATCCGGAGCCCGCCGGGCCAGCACAAACTCAATTTCCACATCCACACTGCTGATGCCCGCATCCGTATAGTAAGGCCCGCCGGCATAAGGGCCCCGGTTCCTGAAAGCATCATTTAAATGGGCAATGCCCGCCTGAACGCGTGCATCGGTGAGGTTGGAAGTCTGGTCGTCGGGGGTTTGGTCTCCAGGCAAATGCATGATGTGCACCACCACCGGGATCTGTAGCACCTGGTCGCAGCTGTTGTTGTTTCGCTGCGGGCTGGAAGGGGCCTGCCGCTGGTGCTGGAGAAGCTGCCGGTATAAGCGCTCATTCATCTGATCGAATGTGCGCTGGTATTCAGCATCGTGATTGTACATTTGCTGATGAAGCACATCGGTACCACAGGCGTCAGGTGCAGGTGCCTGAGCATAAAGCGAGCAAACAATGGATAGCATAGCTGTACCGGATAGCAACCTGTACAGATATACCATAAAGGGTTGAGTGGGCGATAAACACATAAATTCTTTCTATGGATTACAAACAATCAAAGCGATTGTTAAAGTAGCGTAATAAAAGTATTTCAGCACCTTAAATTAGGCAGAAACCTGGCCGCTTCATAGGAGGGTGGGGCTCAGAAATGAAATAGGTGCATGAATGGTTATATTTTAAGCACTAATGGATTTTGTTACGCAGGTAAATTCCAGCAGAAAAAAAGCCTTTGTTTTCAGAGCAGGTCAAACGTTTGAACCGTTACATTTATGACAATTGTACAGCCGGGGCGCAATTAATTTCAAATAATTTGGATAGATAAGCAAAACTTTTCATATTTGAAACCTCAATTGAATATTAATGAAAAAATTGCAAGTCATTATCAACCTAATTGTGGGTGTCGTGGTTTCTGATCACGAGCAGTGAGATGGCTTGCATGAAAATCTATATTACTTTAGCCTTTCTCACGCCGGGAAAGGCTTTTTTAATAAGTGGAAGCTAGGCCTAAAAGTTGTAGCTATGTTGTTTGATGATCAGAGCATTGTTTTTTTGGATGGAGAATACGTCAAGTTGAAAGATGCCAAGCCACATTTTTTCAGCCAGACTTTCCATTACGGCAATGGCGTTTTTGAAGGCATGCGCTCCTACGAAACAGCAGATGGCACGCGGGTGTTCAGATGCAGGGAGCACTACAAACGTTTGCTGGAAGTAGCCGGGAAGCTGCGCATACAGCTTCCCTATACCAAGGAGCAACTCAGCAGGATCACCTATGAAGTGTTGAGGCGCAATGGCCTGAGCCAGGCCTATATACGACCCCTGGCTTACGTCGGAGAGAACATGACGCTAAGGTCCACCCAGCAGGCGCATTTGTGCATTGCGGCCTATAAGTGGGAAAAGTTGCCGGGCGACAAACAACTTAGCCTCATGATTGCTTCCTATCGCCGACCGGACCCCAGGAGCGGCATACAGAATGCAAAAATTTGCGGTTATTACGTCAACCACATCCTGGCTACTACAGAGGCCCGCGAAAAGGGCTATGACGACGCCATCATGCTGGATGTGGAGGGGAATGTGGCCTGTGGCTCCGGGGCCAACATATTTATTGAAAAAAATGAAGTAATTTACACTCCGGCCCCCGGCCATATTATCAAGGGGATTACGCGAAGCGTCATCATGGAGCTGGCAACAGCAATGGGCATCAAAGTCGTGGAAAAATCCATTACCCCCCAGGAGTTGTATGAAGCAGATGGGGCTTTTCTCACGGGGACGGCCATCGAAATTGTGCCCGTAGGTAAGGTAGATCAAAAACCCTTCAAAATGGTTTGGCAAGATACCATTGGCCACATGCTCTCCCGCCAATACCGGCAGTTGGTTACCCGCAGCGATAATTATCAACACACCCTGATATAAAAAATGAATAAGTACAGTTCACGCATCACCCAAAATGATTCTCAGCCCGCTTCCCAGGCCATGTTGTATGGCGTGGGCTTGAAGGAGGCAGCTATGAAAAAGGCCCAAATTGGAATTGCCAGTACGGGCTATGAAGGCAATACCTGCAACATGCACCTCAACGGCCTGGCAAACCAGGTGAAAAAGGGCGTTGCCCGGGCCGACATGGTGGGCTTTACCTTTCATACCATTGGGGTTAGCGATGGCATCAGTATGGGAACGGAGGGGATGCGTTACTCGCTGCCATCCCGGGACCTGATTGCCGACTCCATTGAGACGGTCATGAATGCTCAGTGGTATGATGGCCTGGTGGCGGTAATGGGTTGCGACAAGAACATGCCGGGTGCCATGATTGCCATCGGCCGGCTCAATCGCCCGGCCATACTGGTCTATGGAGGTACCATTGCCTCGGGCCAATACAAAAACCGCAAGCTGGACATCGTATCGGCCTTTGAAGCCTGGGGCGAAAAGGTGGCAGGCAAGCTCAATGAGCAGGACTACAAGGGCATTATCCAACATGCCTGTCCGGGTGCAGGCGCCTGCGGCGGCATGTACACGGCCAACACCATGGCCACAGCTATAGAAGCAATGGGCATGAGCCTGCCCTACAGCGCTTCCAACCCTGCGGTAAGTCCTGAGAAGCGCGACGAATGCCAGGGGGCCGGACAGGCTATCCGGCACTTGCTGGAAAAAGACATCTTGCCGCGCGACATCATGACCTTTGAGGCCTTTGAGAATGCACTTACCCTGGTGATGGTGCTGGGGGGCAGCACCAATGCCGTGCTGCACCTCCTGGCCATAGCCAAATCGGTGGGGGTCCCCCTCAGCCTGAAAGATTTTCAGCGCATCAGCGACAAGACTCCTTACCTGGCTGATATGAAGCCCAGTGGGAAGTACCTCATGGAAGACCTCCACCGGGTGGGGGGCACCCCGGCTGTGATGAAATTTTTGTTACAGGAAGGCATGCTGCACGGTCATTGCATGACGGTCACCGGCAAAACCCTGGCCGAAAACCTCGAAGCTGTGCCCGGGCTAAGCGATGAGCAGCAAATTATCAAACCATTGGATGCGCCCATTAAAAAAAGTGGACACCTGCAAATATTATATGGCAACCTGGCCGAAGAAGGGGCTGTGGCAAAAATTACCGGCAAAGAAGGAGAAGTCTTCAGAGGAACGGCCAAAGTATTCGACAGCGAATTTGAGGCCAATGAAGCCATAGGAGCAGGCAAAGTAGAGGCAGGCGATGTAGTGGTGATTCGCTACGAAGGCCCCCGGGGCGGCCCCGGTATGCCCGAAATGCTCAAGCCTACTTCTGCCATCATGGGCGCCGGGCTGGGCGACAAAGTAGCCCTCATTACCGACGGCCGCTTCTCCGGAGGTACACATGGCTTCGTGGTGGGCCACATCAGTCCCGAAGCCCAAACAGGTGGGCTGATCGGTCTGCTGGAGGATGGCGACCCCATTGTAATTGATGCCACCAACAACCGCATAGAAGCAGCGGTTTCAGAGGAAGAAATTGCACGCCGAAAAGCAAAGTGGACCCCCAGGCCAACACGCGAGCATGCCCGTAAAGGCGTGCTGTACAAATACAGCAGGCTGGTATCCTCTGCTTCTGAGGGCTGTGTTACAGACGAATAAAGAATTGTTTGACATAAATAGTATGGTGCTGGCAATTGGCCAGTAAAATGTTTTAAGGATTTTTTACTACAGTACGAGCAACTATTAGTAAGATGACAACACCCAGCCATTTTCCAGGAAAGCTTCCCGGGCAGCAAAACCAGAAGCAGCGGCCCGCGAAGCAGGTGATTACCGGCGCCGAAGCGGTGATTCTTTCCCTGATTGAAGCAGGGGTAGATACCATTTTTGGTTATCCGGGCGGGGCCATCATGCCCGTTTATGATGCCTTGTACGATTACCACGACAAAATCAACCACGTGCTGGTGCGGCACGAGCAGGGTGCTTCGCACGCTGCCCAGGGCTACGCACGTGTAAACAAGAAAACGGGCGTTTGCCTGGTTACCTCCGGCCCCGGCGCTACCAACCTGGTAACCGGCATAGCCGATGCCCTCATTGACAGCACGCCCATGGTGTGCATTTCCGGTCAGGTACCCCGGCATCTGCTGGGTAGTGACGCCTTCCAGGAAACGGATATTATTGGCATCACTATGCCCATTACCAAATGGAGCTACCAGATCACCGAGCCCGAAGAAATTCCCTGGGCCATCGCCAGGGCTTTTTATATCGCCAACAGCGGCAGACCCGGCCCGGTGATGCTCGACATCACCAAGAATGCCGAACTGGGTACCCTGGAGTATGAGTACCAGCCCTGCACACATATTCGATCCTACATTCCCGTGCCCGAAACTGACCCCCATGCCCTCCAGCAGGCAGCGGAACTCATCAACCAGGCCAAAAAACCTTATTTGCTTGTGGGACATGGGGTGCTGATCTCAGAGGCGCAGCAACAACTCAGAGCCTTCATCGAAAAAACGGGTATCCCCTTTGGCTGGACCATCATGGGACTTTCGGCCATGCCCAACAACCACCCCCTGAATACCGGCATGCTGGGCATGCACGGCAATTACGGCCCCAATATCAAAACCAATGAATGCGATGTGCTCATTGCGGTAGGCATGCGCTTCGACGACCGCGTAACGGGCAATACCGATTTTTACGCCAAACAGGCCAAAATCATCCACATAGAAATTGACAAAGCAGAAATCGATAAAAATATAAAAGTGGATGTACCCCTGCTCGGCGATGCCAAAGCGGTACTGCAAAAGCTGCTGCCACTGGTGGAAGAAAAAAGCTACCCCGAATGGCTGCAGGAATTCAGAGAGTGTGAACGCATTGAGTATGAAAAAATCATTCATCATGACATCCATCCTTCCTCTGAAGGACTTCACATGGGGGAAGTCATCCACCTGATATCGGAAAAGACAGAAGGAAAAGCCATTATTGTGCCCGATGTAGGGCAGCACCAGATGGCGGCATGCCGCTACTACAAATTTGCCGACACCGACGGCATGGTCACTTCTGGAGGACTGGGCACCATGGGCTTTGCCCTGCCCGCAGCCATAGGCGCCAAAATTGCCCAGCCACAACGGGAGGTCATTGCCATCATAGGCGACGGCTGTTTCCAAATGACCATACAGGAGCTGGGGGTAATTGCCCAGGATAAGCTGCCGGTAAAAATGGTCATTCTCAATAACAACTTTCTGGGAATGGTAAGGCAATGGCAGCAGTTGTTTTTCGACAAACGCTACTCCTTTACCGAGCTGGTCAACCCCGACTTCGTGGCCATTACCCAGGGTTACGGCATTCCGGCCAAACGCGTGAGTACCCGCGACAAGCTGAGCGACTCCATAGAAGAAATGCTGAAAAGCGAAGGCCCCTTCCTGCTGGAGGTAGTGGTAGAGAAAGAGGCCAATGTGTTTCCCATGGTTCCCAGCGGAGCCGCAATTTCCGACATTCGACTTGAATAACATAAGCTGATGGACATGCAAAAAACATTCACCATATCCGTATTTACCGAAAACGTTCCGGGTTTGCTGCACCGCATTACCACCGTTTTCACCAGGCGAAAAATCAACCTGGAGAGCTTTACCGCCTCCGAATCTGAAACCGAAGACATTTACCGCTTCACCATAGTGGTAAAAATGAATTCGCGCGAGGAGGTGCTACGGGTGGTTCGCCAGATCGACAAAATCATAGGGGTATTCAATGCCTTTATTCACGAAGACGAAGAAGTGGTACACCGGGAGGTGGCCCTCTATAAGATGCCTACCAAAACGCTGGTGAACGGCAAACTGGAAAACATCATACGCGCCCATAATGCCCGCATTCTTTCGGTGGAACCCGAGTACCTGGTAATCGAAAAGACCGGCAGGCATGACGAAACCCAGGAACTGCTGCAAAAACTCAAGCCTTACGGGGTGATGGAGTTTGTCCGGTCTGGCCTGGTTGCGGTCATGAAGCGCCCCTACAGCCTGGAAAAATACACCCAAAAAGAACCGGCTGTACACTCATAAATGCAACACAATTATTTTTTTGCAGATAGCAACTATTTCATTTATTGACAACCGACAACAAACCAAAACATTTTATGGCAAAGATCAATTTCGGAGGGGTAGTCGAAGAGGTGGTTACCCGTGAAGAATTTCCGTTGGAAAAAGCAAGGGAAGTATTGAAAGATGAAACCATAGCCGTTATCGGTTATGGCGTTCAGGGGCCGGGACAGGCACTCAACATGCGCGACAACGGCTTCAACGTGATTGTGGGGCAACGAAAGCCTTCCAAATCTTATGAAAAAGCCCTGCAGGATGGCTGGGAAGAGGGCAAAACCCTTTTCGGCATAGAGGAGGCCCTGGAACGGGGTACCGTCATTATGTACCTGCTTTCGGATGCCGGGCAAATAGCCCTCTGGCCCACCGTAAAAAAGTACCTCACGGCAGGTAAAACGCTGTACTTTTCGCATGGTTTTGCAGTAACCTACCACGACCAGACCGGCATTGTGCCTCCCCCGGATGTGGATGTGGTATTGGTGGCCCCCAAGGGCTCTGGTACCAGTCTCAGACGCATGTTTCTGGCGGGGGCCGGCCTCAACTCCAGCTATGCGGTGTATCAGGACGCTACAGGCAAGGCCGAAGCGCGCGCCAGCGCCATCGGCATAGGTGTGGGCTCGGGCTACCTCTTTAAAACTACTTTTGAAAAAGAGGTATATAGCGACCTCACCGGTGAGCGGGGTATCTTAATGGGCGCTCTGGCCGGGGTGATGGAAGCCCAATACAACAAGCTGCGCCAAATGGGCCACTCCCCCTCTGAAGCCTTCAACGAAACCGTCGAAGAGCTCACCCAAAGCCTCATCCGCCTCGTGGGCGAAAACGGCATGGACTGGATGTATGCCAACTGCTCCACTACTGCCCAGCGGGGCGCCCTGGACTGGCGCCACAAATTCCGCAAAGCCGTAGAGCCCGTATTTGACGACCTCTACGAAAGCGTAGCTTCCGGCGAAGAGGCCAGAATCGTGATTGAAGCCAATGCCAGGCCGGATTATCGCGATAAACTCAACAAAGAACTGGAAGAAATCCGCAACTCGGAAATGTGGCAGGCAGGCGCCAAGGTACGATCCCTGCGGCCTGAAAGACAAACCACTTCGGTTTGAGTATATACTCAGCGAAAAACAAGGGGGTTGTCTGCGTTCAGATAGCCCCCTTTGTTTATCTGCCCATTTTTGCATTAATTTTGCAGCCGGAAAAAGCAGGCGAAACACAACAATTTGTCTTCGCAGCGCATTTTATACCCAAACACCTGCATTACATTTGACGAATAGCTGAACAATGAACATATCCAAAAAGTATAACCCCCAGGAAATTGAGGACAAGTGGTACCAGGCCTGGATGGATGCCAAAGTATTTAAATCCGTACCCGACGAAAGGGAGCCCTATACCATCGTCATTCCCCCACCCAACGTTACGGGCATTCTGCACATGGGGCATATTCTCAACAACACCCTGCAGGATGTGTTGATTCGACGCAAACGCATGCAGGGATACAATGCCTGCTGGGTACCTGGCACCGACCATGCCTCTATTGCCACGGAGGCCAAGGTGGTACAAATGCTGGCCGAAAAGGGCATTGACAAACGCCAGATCGGCAGGGAAGCCTTTTTGAAGTATGCCTTTGAGTGGAAAGAAAAATACGGGGGCATTATTCTTCAGCAATTGCGCAAACTGGGGGCCAGCTGCGACTGGGACCGCACGGCCTTTACCATGGATGAGGAATATTCCCGCTCCGTCATAGAAGTATTTTGCCGCCTGTACGAAAAAGGGCTCATTTACCGGGGCATCCGCATGGTTAACTGGGACCCCGAAGCGCAAACGGCGGTTTCGGACGAAGAAGTGATTCACAAAGAAACACATGGTAAACTGTACTATGTGCGCTATGCCCTTGAGGGGGAAGAAAACCAGTACGTAACCATTGCCACTACCCGGCCTGAGACCATACTGGGGGATACAGCCGTATCGGTGCATCCCGAAGACGAACGATATACCCATCTGCATGGCAAGCGGGTACTGGTACCTCTGGTTAACCGCCCCATTCCCATCATACAGGATGAGTATGTAAAAATGGATTTTGGTACGGGCTGCCTCAAAGTAACGCCTGCCCATGACCCCAACGACTACGAGATTGGGCTGCGGCACCGCCTGCCCTCCATTGATATTTTCAACGACGACGGCACCGTCAATGAAGCGGGACAGCTCTACATTGGGCAGGACCGCATGGCGGTGCGCAAGCAAATCGTCAAAGACCTGCAGGCTGCCGGACAGATAGACAGGATTGAGGACTACGTGCACGAAGTGGGGTATTCCGAGCGCACCGGCGCTGCCATTGAGCCCAGGCTTTCCCTTCAGTGGTTTTTGCGTATGAAAGAAATTTCCCAACCTGCCCTGAAGGCCGTTTTGGAGGGAGAAATTCAGCTAATACCCGAAAAATTTGTCAACACTTACAAACACTGGATGGAGAATGTGCGCGACTGGTGTCTTTCGCGCCAACTGTGGTGGGGACACCGCATACCCGCCTATTACATACAGGGCAGCAATGAGGTGGTGGTAGCTCCGACGCCGGAAGAAGCCCGGCAGAAAGCCATTCAGCTCACCGGCAATGCCGATGTGGCGCTGGAGCAGGACCCCGATGTGCTGGACACCTGGGCATCCAGCTGGCTGTGGCCCATTTCGGTTTTTAATGGGATTACCCGGCCGGGCAATCCCGACATTAGTTACTACTACCCCACCAACGACCTGGTGACGGCCCCGGAAATTCTCTTTTTCTGGGTGGCGCGCATGATCATTGCAGGCTATGAGTTTATGGGGGAAAAACCCTTCAGCCATGTCTATCTCACGGGTATTGTGCGGGATAAACAGCGGCGAAAGATGAGTAAATCCCTGGGCAATTCGCCCGACCCCCTGGATTTGATTGCCGCAAACGGGGCCGATGGCGTGCGGGTGGGCATGCTGCTGTGCTCGCCTGCGGGCAATGACCTTCTTTATGATGACGAGCTGGTGAAACAGGGACGTAATTTTGCCAACAAAATATGGAATGCATTTAGGCTGGTAAAAAGCTGGAAAGCGGGTGCCGGACAGCCACTCAGGAGGCAGGAAATTGCCCTCCACTGGATGCGGGAACGCCTCAAAGAGGTAGCGCTCGAAATAGAGGACCACTTTGAAAAATTTCGCATTTCCGATGCCCTCATGAGTGTGTACAAACTCAGCTGGGACGATTTCTGCTCCTCCTTCCTGGAAATGATCAAGCCCGAATACGGCCAGCCCATACATGAAGAGGTGCAGGAGCAGGTGCTTGATTTATTTGAAGAATTGCTCAAACTGCTGCATCCCTTTATGCCTTTCATCACAGAAGAAATTTGGCAGGGACTGCGCCCCAGGGAAGAAGGAGCGTTTATTGCCATTGCCCAGCTTGCCAGCCTTCAGCCAGCAGACTCCCGCATACTGGAAGAAATGGCGCTTATACAGGAAACCATCACGGCCGTAAGGGCCTTCAAAAAAGAAAAAAACATCTCCCATAAAGAACCCATCTCTCTCTTTGTCAAAACTCAAGAGGCAGCCATCTTTGAGGCTTACCAGCCCGTATTGAGCCATTTCCTCAATCTGGAAAAGCTGCAGTTTGTGGACGAAAAAGTAGCGGGAGCCGGCAGCCTGCGGGTGCGCGCTCATGAGTTTTACATCCCGCTCAAATCAGTGGATATTGCAGCTGAAAGGGAAAAGATTCTCAAAGAAATCGACTATACCCGTGGGTTTTTGAAGAAAGTGGAGCAAAAGCTGGCCAATGAGCGCTTTGTGAACAATGCACCCGAAAAAGTGGTGGCCCTGGAGCGCAAGAAAAAGGCCGACAGCGAAGCCAAACTGGCCGTGCTGGAAAACAGCCTCAGGCAGCTGGAAGAAGCCTGAGGCCGTGCCCGGTTCTAGTTCAAATTGATGGTGCGGGAAAAGCCGAAAATAGACAAAATGACTTCGTCATCGCATTCGCCACTTCCGTAGTCAATGGTGCGCTCCTCTTTGCCTTCTGGAGTAAGGGAAAGTACCCCCGATACAATGTGCGGGCAATTGGCCAGTACTTTGAGGGGTTCTTCTATGCGCACGTTAAAGTTGAGGCCTTTGATGGACGTACCACTGGCACCACCTGTGAGCAGGTATTCGTTGTTCAGGGGGTCGGCATCTCCTCTGCCGGCGGTCCACTCCACCACCCGCTCCGACTGCCATTTGATGCTGCCCTGGTCGGAGGTGAGAACGGCATTCTCCACCTTCACTGAGTAAGTGGTCGAATCGATTTTGGTAATGCGCTTCTGGAACTCAAAACTGTAAACCGTACCGTCCAGCTTGCTTACCTGGTAGCCGTCCGACACGATGTCCACGTACGAACCGGCCTGGCTCCACTTTCCGTGGAAAGTGCCAATCAGCTTGCCCTGGCGGGTGCGGCCTTCGGCGCATACGCAGCCCGTACCATAGTCGATGAGCATGCGAAAGCTGCCATCGGCATTTTCGCTAACCTCAATATTTGTACAGGAACAAAAAAGCCCGGATGCAGCATAAGTTTTGTTGATTTCACTGCTGTTTTGGGCTTCAATGTCGAAGGTGGTTTCTATGTGTCCAAATTCACTTTGGGCAAAAAAGTGGTCCAGGGCCGTTTGTATTTCTACATCTCCCTGCAGGGGGTCCAGGTCGCAGGATGTAAATGAAAACAAAAAGATCAAGGAAGGAATGAGCAAGGCTAAATTTAGAGACTTCATCATTACAGCGTTTGAGGGTATAGGTATGTAATATAAAATGCGCAATGCTAAATATGGATTAATGACAAAGAGCGTCAGGAAGAGGTTGCGCCCACCACTCATTTTTTAAACAGGGCATTGGCCTGGTCAATGTAAGTAAGCAGTTCCTCCCTGCCGGTTTTTTTTACCGCAGAGGTTTCAAATATGGGCGGCAATTCTTCCCATTGCTGGTAGAGCGCTTCCTGCAGGGCCAGCAAATTTTGGGCAAAGGCCTGCTTTTTGGCTTTATCAGTTTTGGTGAGCACAATGCTGAAGGGGATGCCTTCTTCCCCCAGAAAATGCATAAACTCCAGATCGATACGCTGGGGAGACAGGCGGCTGTCAACCAGCACAAATACATTCATGAGGTTTTGGCGCAGGCAAAGGTAATTGGAAATCATGCTGGTAAAGCCCTTGCGCTTTTGTTTGGATACTTTGGCGTAGCCATAGCCGGGCAAATCTACCAGGTACCAGCTGTTGTTGATCAAAAAATGGTTGATGAGCTGGGTTTTTCCCGGTGTGCCACTGGTCTTGGCCAGGCTTTTGCGCTGGCACAGGCAGTTGATGAGGGAAGATTTTCCCACGTTGGAACGGCCCACAAAAGCGTATTCCGGCAAATCGGGAGCCGGCAGGTCCTTCATACTTTTGCTGCTTTTTACAAAATTGGCCGTTTGTATTTCCATAAATTCCGTAATTTTGCCCATTCTCTAACGTATCTTTCCACCAGCATGTGCGTTTTGCTAAACAAGAAGTCTGTTGGTAAGTTAAGGTTAATGTGCTGAATCAAACGCGCAGCTGGCTGCGCCAAAATCCATTGACATGCAAAAATCCCAGGTAAAACCCTATCAACACACCAATACCTCAAAGAAGGAGCAAGTTACAGAAATGTTTGATAACATTGCTCCCAACTATGACTTACTCAACCACCTGCTTTCCTTTGGCGTGGATATTCTGTGGCGAAAGAAGGCCATCCGTTTGCTCCGGCCCTACCAGCCCAAAGTAATTGTGGACATTGCCACGGGTACAGGCGACTTTGCTTTTGAAGCCAAGCACCTGAAGCCCCAAAAAATTATCGGCATAGACATTTCACCCAACATGCTGGAAATTGCCACAGAGAAAGCCCGCAAAAAAGGGCTGCAAGACCTCGTTGAGTTCCAAAAAGGCGACTCCGAAGACCTCGTGCTGGAAAGCGATTCGGTAGATGCGGTGACGGTGGGTTTTGGAGTGCGAAATTTTGAGCATCTGCAAAAAGGACTGGAAGAAATCAGAAGGATACTCAAACCCGGCGGGGCAGTGGCCATACTGGAGCCCTCTTTTCCTTCGGCTTTTCCTCTGAAGCAACTCTTTGAGCTGCACTTCAAAGTCATTACGCCCTTTCTGGGCCGCATGATTTCGGGAGACAACGCAGCTTACACCTACCTGCCCGAATCGGTCAGGGCCTTCCCAAACGGTGAAGACTTTTTGGCCATTTGCCGGCAGGCCGGCTTTTCCAAAACCATTTACAAACCTCTTACATTTGGCATTTGTTCTTTATATTTGCTGGAGAAATGAAAATCAGGCCGTAAAAGCATCTGTTTTTCTTTCTCATTCGTTAGCTCTGTGGGAGTTTTGACTTCATCTGGGTTAAAAATTTTTCTTATTTTTCGAATTGTAACCTTAAAACACATACTGCATGGTCGAAACGCTATACATTACGTAAGCAATTCGAATATATGTCAACATTCAGTTTATCTAAATTTACCTTTCTGGCCTTATTTGTTGTTGGACTGGCCATGCAAGTATCTGCTCAGTCATACGGGCGGCATCCCTTTGACTCCAAAAAGTTCAACCTGGGTTTCCTCATCGGCTTGAATTACAATGCCTACAACCTCAAAGAACAGGTCAACATCTGGGACGAAGGTAAGCTACTGGAAAAAATAGACGTGCGTCCCAAATTGGGGCTTACCCTGGGCATGATCAGTAATTTCCGCCTGGCTACCGACAACATCAGCCTGCGGTTTATTCCCTCTATTTCCCTGGAACAAAGAGATTTTGACTACTATTTTGCGGGGGACACTGCTGCCACGGTGCGAAAAATCGAAGCTTCCTACCTCAATTTGCCCCTGTTGTTTCAGTTCAAAACCAACATGTACGAGCGCACCCGCCTCTACGTGCTCATGGGGCCTCAGCTGGGGCTCAACCTGGCCAGCAACAAAAAGGTGCGTGACGATCCCAACTTGCTCAAAATCAAGACTGAAGATTTTAGCTTTGTGGTAGGTCTGGGCCTCAACCTCTACGGCGACCGCATCAAACTTTCGCCCGAAATACGCTATTCCATTGGCCTGATCAACATATACGAACCCCTCTACACCAGCCACGCCTACGCCATAGGCAAGCTAATGAGCCAGGTCATCACCATAAACGTGAACTTCGAATAAGGAAGGCTCAAAAAGTTGGGGGTATTTGCGCTGCAGAAATAAAAAATTTTAGCAGTCGTGGATTTTTTGTATATCTTTGATCATACGCAAAATTTAGCCAAATCATGCTTGAACGAATTCAGACGTTTTTTGCCCGCCTCTTCGGGTTCGACAACAGGAAGGAAGAAATTGGGTTTGAAGATGCCGCAGACCTGCCCCCCGATCTCAGTATCCTGGAGGTAACTCCCGACGAAACGCATACCCGCTCAGTGGGCACCCGCTCCGTAGCCCGCTCGGTGGGAGGAGATGGATTTGAAGACCTGGAAGGACATAGCGGTGCCATCGACCTGGAAACGGTTACCATCATAGCACCTAAGTTTTTGTGGTGCCTGGACAATGGCCACGGCCGCCTTCAGGCGGGCAAGCGCTCGCCTGTATGGGCCGATGGCACCCAGCTAGAAGAGTGGAAGTTTAACCGGGAAATTGTTCAGCGCATCATCAAACGTCTCGATAAATTGGGCATACAGTACTTCAACGTGGTACCCGAAGATGACGTGGACAGTTTTCTGGCCGAGCGTGTGGCACGTGCCAACGGCAAGGACTCCCCCCTGGGCTTGCCCAAATTGTACCTGTCCATTCACGCCAACGCCTCAGTGCCCGAAGCAAAAGGGGTAGAAACCTGGTATTATGCCAGCAGCGATACCAGCAAACGCCTGGCTTCGGCTTTTCAGCGCCACCTCATGCAGGCCCTTGGACAAGAAACCTATCACTGGAAAGACCGGGGGATCAGAACTTTTGTACCTGCTGAAAAAAATTTTTATGTATTGCGTAAAACCAGCATGCCCGCCGTCTTGACCGAAAATGGTTTTTATACCAATGAGGAAGAATGCCGCCAACTGCTGGACCCCCGCGTGCAGGATCTTATTGCCGATGCACATGTAGCCGCCATGGTGGAAATAGAAATGCACGGGCATGAAGATATTGAAATTTACCCCCTGAACCTCCAACTGAGTCGCTCCTGATTTGAGTCCTCATCAATTATTGGTATCTTTGCCAAACAAAGCAGCAGCTCTGTCTGTTGAATACCAATAAAGAACAAAACATCATGATCTATACCGAAATCACTCCCAATCCGGCTTCTCTGAAGTTTATTGTAGGACGCATGTTGCTCCCCAAAGGATCGGCCGATTTCCCCGACGAATCAGCTACCGAGGACGCCCCACTGGCTGCGAAGCTGTTCAATTTCAAGTTTGTAGAGGGGGTATTTATCTCCAAAAATTTTGTCACCATCACTAAAAAGGATAACTTCCAGTGGGAAGAAATCATTCCCGTGGTAAAAGATTACCTCAAGGCTTACCTGGCCAGCGACCAGCCGGTTTTCACCGGAAAATACCAGGAACAACAGCAGGAAGTACAGCAAGATGATGATGATGAAGTAACCAAAAAAATCAAGTCGTTGCTGGAGTCTCATGTACGCCCGGCCATTGCCCAGGACGGGGGAGACATTATTTATGATTCCTTTGAAGATGGCGTGCTGCGCCTGCGGCTGCAGGGCAGTTGTTCGGGTTGTCCTTCATCAGTGGTCACCCTCAAGCAGGGCATAGAAGGGCTGATGACGCACATGGTGCCTGAAGTAAAAGCCGTGGAGGCTGTGTAATCAGCCTTCTGACAGAGCTGGTAGCAGCTCATTTTTTACCCATCGGAAATTCGGCTCAATTTTCAGCACCTGCTCATATACCTTGCGGGCTTCGGCTTTCATGCCTTTTTTTTGCCAGGCCTGGCCCAGCCAGGCATAAGCATGCAGGTAGAGCCAGCAACGCCTTTCCGCTTCGGGTCTTTGCTCAAAGAGGCGAATGGCTTTTTGGTAACAATGGATGGCTTTGTCCACACTACCGCCAAACAAAGCGGGCGAATGCAGGCGCATATTGCCGGTTTCCACCCAGCCTGCAGCTTTGTCTTTTCCCTTTTGGGTAGCCGCCTCTATGTGTTTGAGGCTTTTGGGGCCTATCCAGATGGCCGAAGCCGGGCTGAGGCCCATTTTGATGCCCATCAGTCCCCCCAAAATGGCGTGTACCTCCGCTTCATAAGAAGTTCCCAGCAGAGAGCGGGCATGGGCCTCGCAGGATTCCAGGTAACTTTGTGCTTTTTCTTTCTGCTCATGGGCCAGGCAAAAGCCGATATAGCCGTATTCGGTCAGGGCCAGCTCATAGCGCATGGCTTCGGAGCAGGATACTGGCTGGCCACAGGCCTGCCGCAGCAGCTCAAGCCCCTTTTGCCAGTGGGTCTCTTCATCCTGAATATAGCCCCTGTACACCGCTTCGCGGGCCTGAAAAATGGTAGCTTGTTGTGCCACAGATAAATGCATATTGAGTAATGAAAGGGATAAAATCAGTTGCAAATGCCGGTAAGTCATAGGCTTTACATTAAGAACACAAATGTTGAATATTTTGTTTAATTTTGGAGCGTATTGCACAAGGAAGATCATCTGAGATTACCCCATAAGCGAGAACCCGCAGTAGCATGTTAAGCATAGAAAACCTGGGAGTGGAATTTGGCGGAAAATGGCTGTTCCGGGAGGCAACTTATCAGTTTTTGCCGGGTGAGCGCATTGGGCTGATCGGCAGAAACGGGGCAGGCAAATCCACCCTGCTGAAGATACTGGCCGAAGAACTGAGCCCCAGCGAGGGAAACGTGCACAAGGCTGGAGGTTATACCGTGGCTTATTTCAATCAGGACCTGTTGTCCTACCAAAGTGAGCAACCCATTGCCGAGGTGGCGCGGGAGGCCTTTGCCCCCCTACTGGCCCTGAAGGCAGAAATTGACGGCCTGCTTAAAAAAATGGAAGCAGGCACGGCCGGGGAAGCCGAATGGAACCAGCTTGCTGCCAAACAGGCGGAATTTGAAAACAGGGGAGGGAACCTCATTGAAGCCAAACTGCACAGCGTGCTGGACGGCCTGGGCTTTCGCAAAGAAGAGCACCACAAGCCTTACCACACCTTCTCAGGTGGCTGGCGCATGCGGGTGTTGCTGGCCAAAATGCTGCTGATGCAACCCAACATCCTCATGCTGGACGAGCCCACCAACCACCTGGACCTGCCTTCCATACAGTGGCTGGAATCCTACCTCAAAACCTTTCCGGGTACTTGCATCGTCGTTTCCCACGACCGCTTTTTTATCGACCGCATTGCCCAAAAGATCATAGAAATTACCCTTAGGCGCCTGCACGTTTATGGAGGCAATTATTCCTATTACCTCAAAGAAAAAGCCCTGAGAGCCGAGCAGCACCAGCGCGCCTATGAAAACCAGCAAAAGCACATAGCAGAGCAGGAGCGCTTCATCAACCGCTTTCGCTACAAAGCCTCCAAAGCCCGGCAGGTGCAGAGCAAAATCAAAATGCTCGAAAAGCTGGAAAAAGTGGAACCCCCGGAAGAAGAACACACCTCCCTGAAAATTCGATTTGAAGTAAAAGTCACCTCCGGCAAGGAAGTGCTCACCCTCAAAAACGCCCACAAAGCCTACGGTGAAAAAGTTATCCTTACCCAAACCAGCGCCAGTGTGATGCGGGGGAACAAAATTGCCCTCATCGGTGCCAATGGCCTGGGCAAATCCACCCTGCTGCGCATACTGGCAGGAACTGAGCCCTTTGAGGGGGAGCGTAAGGTAGGCCACAATGTCATAGAAACCTTTTTTGCCCAGCACCAGCTCGAAGCCCTCAACCTGGATAACAACATCCTTGAGGAAGTAAGCGGCATCAGCAGCAATAAAACAGAAGGAGAGCTGAGAAATGTGCTGGGCTGCTTCATGTTTTCGGGCGATGAGGTAGAGAAAAAAATTCGCGTCCTTTCGGGAGGAGAAAAGTCGCGCGTGGCCCTGGCCAAAACCCTGCTTTCGGAAGCCAACCTCCTGCTGCTGGACGAACCCACCAACCACCTGGACATACAGAGCATACAAATATTGGTAGAGGCCCTTCAGGCCTATCAGGGAACCTATGTACTGGTGTCTCACGACCGCTTCTTCCTCGAGCAGGTAGCCAACAAAATCTGGTACATAGAAGACAAAAAAATCAAGGAATATCCCGGCACCTATTTGGAATTCGAACGCTGGAAAAGCGCCCAGGAAAGCACAGAAGCGAACAACATATCGCAAGGTTCGGCAAGTATTCAGGAAAGTGAAAATGAAAACGGCAAAGCGGATTACCGGGAGCAAAAGCGGCTGAAAAACCGCATCAAAAAGCTGGGAAGCATGCAGGAAGAACTGGAAAACCAAATCGAAGACCTGGAAGCTGAAAAACAGCTATTAGAACTGAAGATGAGCCAACCCGAAATTGCCAGCGATTACGCACAGCTCAAACAGGTACAACAGCAACTAGAGGCTGTTGATGAACATATTGCATCTGCAACTGCCCGCTGGGAGGAGGTGGTGATGGAACTGGAGGAACTGCAGGCGGGTGCCTGAATAAGTAAGTTACACATTTGCCAACCTCTAAGCTCAAACATCATGAAAACAGTTACCGCCCTGTTATTCAGCTGCTGCCTGCTGCATATTCAGGCATTATCCGCCCTGCTTACCGTAACCACCTCCGCCGACAGTGGCAACGGCTCCCTGCGACAAACCATCCTGGACGCCGCCGCGGGCGACCAGATTGTCTTCAGCGGAAATTTGTTTAACCAAAGCATTGTACTGAGTTCGGGAGAAATTGTAATTGATAAAGACCTCACCATCACCGGCCTGGGCAAAGACCACCTCAGCCTCAGCAGCAATGGAAACCAACGAATTTTTTCCGTCTTGGGGGGCGTTACCCTGGAGCTTACAGATCTGACTCTGGAAGGCAGCTTTATCAACTTGCAGAACGGCGGTGCCATTTTGTGCATGGGCAATCTCCGGCTGGAAAATTGCCGTTTTGAGCAAAACGGAACCACCGAGGAAGGCGGTAGCATCTATCACAGCCAGGGTTGGCTGCATATTGAGCGTTGTGAATTTGTGCAAAATGATGCCTATAGCCGCGGGGGAGGCATTTTCATTGCCAGTGGGGAGTTGCAGCTGCGCAACAGTTTGTTTGAAAATAACACCAGCAGCCGCTTTGGAGCCGGAGGGGCCATTCACATACAGGCAGGTACGGCCGACATCAGGCAGTGCCTCTTTAACCTGAATTCCTCTGGTGGCAGTAGCAGTAGTACCTACGGAGGAGCCATCAGTTGTAATGGCATGCTGACGCTCGAAAACTGTAGCCTGACGGACAACCGCTGTACGGCTCGTGGGCAGAGTTTAGGCGGGGGACTGCATATAGGTACAGCCGGCAGCGCCACCGTGAATTTTTGTACCATTACCGGCAACAGCGTCAGCGCCCAGGACCCCCGTGGAGGGGGGATATTTAATTGGGGCACCCTGCTGCTGTCCAATACCATCGTGGCGCAGAATGAGGGGGGCTGCTGCATGGGCATACCCGATATCGGTAGTGACGGCAATTACACCTCGCTGGGCTACAACCTCTTGGGGATAAATGACCAGCCACTTGCATTGGCCACCGGAGATATAGCCGGTACCCCAGGCAGCCCGCTGGATCCGCTGCTCGGCCCGCTGCAAAACAATGGTGGGCCTACCCACACCAGGGCCCTGATGCAAGCCAGCCCGGCCGTAAATGCAGCTCAGCCAGGCCTCTTTGGCCTTAGCGACCAGCGGGGCTTTCCCCGGCCCGTAGGGGGGCGGGCAGATATAGGTGCATTTGAATCGGCGTTTGTACGGGTTCCCGACTATGTGGTCAGCAGCCTCAGCCTGTCGGCCGTTCAGCTGCAGGCAGGAGGTGCTTTTGATGTGCAAGCCATGGTGGAAAATACCGGTGATGGCGCTGCCGACCGCCATGTGCGCCTGGGCTATTACCTTTCTGAGAACAGTAACTGGGAGAGCGGAGATGTATTATTGGGAACTGACGATGTGGAACCCCTGGGCCCTGGACAGCAAAGCCCTGAGAGCGAAGGGCTCAACCTACCCGCCAACCTGGATGCGGGCAGCTATTTCCTCATTGCCCTGGCCGACGACCTGAGTGAGCTGGGCGAATTAGATGAAAACAACAATGCTGCGGTGGTGTCCTTTAGCGTGCTGCCGGCGCCGCCGGTGGCCGACTTTGTTGCCAGCGAAACCCATATTCACACCGGCGAAAGTGTATTTTTCACCAGCCTGAGCAGTGGGCAGGTGGATCAGCACAGTTGGAGCTTCCCCGGCGGCACCCCAGCTGTTTCCAACCAGCCCGCACCAACGGTAACCTATTTTTCAGAAGGTACTTATACCGTTAGCCTTACGGTGAGCAATGCAGGTGGGAGCGATACGGAAACCAAAACCGCCTACATTCAGGTGAGCCGTTTTCAAACAGATGTAGTCAACCTCAAGGCCGGCTGGAACCTCATTTCCATAGACGTGGCCCCCGAAGACAGCAGCATAGAGCAGGTTTTTTCAGGCCTGAAACCCAACAACCTGGAGTTTGTTACGGGTTTTGAAGGGGGAGCCATATTCTATGACCCCAACGGGCTGCCCTTTCTCAATACCCTTACCCACCTTACCCGGGGCTTTGGGTACTGGGTGCGGGTAAAAGAAGCGGACGTATTGCAGGTAGAAGGTGTTCCGCTTGATGCTGGCTACAAAAAAGACCTGGATGAAAACTGGAACCTGGTAGCCTATTTGCCCGCTGAAAGTAGCAGTCCTACTGCTCACTTTGCCAGCCTTATCGCTTCGGACAACCTGGAATACGTCACCGGCTTTGACGGAGGGGCTATTTTTTACGACCCCAACGGTCTGCCCTTTCTCAATACCCTGCAGCTGTTGTCCAATGGGTTTGGATATTGGGTGAAAGTAAAACGGGCTGTGAGCGGCCAACAGTACCGGCAGGAGGTGATGCCCACCCCTGTTCACAGCTTTGTATATGCCACCACCAACCTGGCACCCCATACAGCCGGACAGTGGGTGCGCTGGGAAAGCAGTGGGGGAAAATTACTGGGCAGTTCGCAGGTACTGCCCAATGGCATGCTCAGCCCCCTGCCCATCTATGGAGACGAC
Source organism: Bacteroidota bacterium (assembly GCA_003696835.1). Lineage (GTDB taxonomy): Bacteria > Bacteroidota > Bacteroidia > J057 > J057 > J057. The sequence goes on along the minus strand of RFHT01000025.1, from coordinate 501 downwards.
CCCAGCACAGCCGGGCCTGAAGGTTTGATGCCAGGGGAGGAAATTTGGGTAAACTGGCAGGGGGTGCGCCAGTTTACGGGCCTGCTGTTCAACGGTAAACGGGAGTTGCAGGTGGCACAATTACTTTTTCCTGCTTCCGTTCGGGCATATCCCAATCCCTTCCGGCACACAGTCCACCTCGGTTTTGAGCTTTACGAGCCAACAGCTGTGAGCCTGCAGCTTCTGGATCTACGGGGAAAAACCATAACCCGGCGCCCGTTAGGCCATCTGCAGGCCGGGCCGCATGAAGTAAGTTGGCGCCTGCCCGGCCTGGCAGCAGGAGCATACTTAGTGGAAATATGGACCGGAGAACAACGGCTGGGGATGCTGCAACTGTTGCACCTGGAGTAAACAGCCCTACTCCGTATCTATTCAGCATATACCTGCTGCAAAAAAGGGGGAATACCCCAATAGTGCCTTCATTGAGCATGCATACATGAAACTTTGTTTTTGTCAACCACC
>RFHT01000239.1 GCA_003696835.1 Bacteroidota bacterium | reverse complement strand
TGAAGGTTCGCAGGCGGCTGCGCCGCCTGCCCCGGAGAACTCTCCTCCTTTTCAAGGAGGAGTTGGAGGTGGTTAATACAAGTCATTGAAAATGAACAATTTACAACAATTGCTTTTTCAGCCTGAGGGTGCTGAATAGTTACTCACCAAACAACTGAGTGCTATGCACTAACAGATGTGCTGTATTCACTTCAAAATGGAATCCGTAAAACTGCCCCCCTACGGCACATAGGCCTCCAGGGCATTGAACTCCCCTTGTGGCCGCAGCTCTACCTGCTCAATAGAAGCAGGCAGCAAAATGGAGTCGCCCAGCCTTACGGGCATGCTGCCCCCCTGCCAGGCCAGCTCAAAGCCGCCCTGCAGGCACATATACACCACGAAGGAGTCCAGCCCGGCATAATTGCGCACCATTGTGTGGCGGGCATGCAGGCGGTTGGTGGTGAAGTAAGGGCAGGAAACCAGCTCTACGGGGGCATCCACCCTGGGCTCATAATGGGTTTTGTACGACTCGTAATAGGTATAGTCAATGGCGTCCAGGGCCTGCTCTAGGTGCAGTTCGCGCTTGTTTCCCTGTGCATCGGTGCGGTCAAAGTCGTAGATGCGGTAGGTGATGTCGGAGGTTTGCTGAATTTCGGCCAGCAGCAGGCCTTTGCCGATGGTGTGTACCCTGCCTGCGGGCAGAAAAAACACGTCGCCAGCACGGGCGGGCTCCCGGTTGAGGATGTCGAAGAGGCGGTTTTGCTCAAAATAGTGCAGGTAAGTGTCGCGGTCCAGGGGGCGGTTGAAGCCTGAGATGAGGCTGGCGCCTTCATCGGCCTGGATGATGTACCACATCTCCGTTTTGCCAAAAGAATTGTGGCGCTTGCGTGCCAGCTCGTCATTGGGGTGTACCTGCACCGAGAGGTCGTCATTGGCGTCTATGAACTTGAGCAGCAGCGGAAACTCGCTGCCAAAGCGCTCATACACCCGCTGCCCCACCAGCTGGCCGCCAAAGCGGCCAATGAGCTCCGGCAGGCTGTGGCCTGCCAGGGGGCCGTTTTTCACCACCGATTCATTCCCCTTTACGCCCGATATTTCCCAGGTTTCCCCGCAGTTGGGCAGGGGAGCGAAGTCTTTGTGCAAAATGCTGCGGATTTTTTCTCCTCCCCATATTTTGTCTTTAAAGATGGTATGAAAGGCCAATGGATATAATGTTTGCATGCGGTTCTTTGCGTTTTGGCAGTGAAAGCTCAAATTTAACGCATTTGCACGTACAAATACCATGCATTTTTTCCTGGTCGCCCTACATGAGTGGAATGGCCTGTGCCACCGGTACGGCAGGCGATACGCTTTGGCGCCCGTGGGTATCGGTAAAGCGTATGCGATACAGGCCCGTAGGCCGTATGGGAGGATCATTATCCAGAAAGCGGAAATCTCTTTTTTTCCCATGCTCCGGCCCCACTTCTATACGGCCAATGGCGTGAAAATGCTGGCCCTCCGGGCTGCGTTCCACCTCAAAGGTCCCTGGCGGAAGTTCTCCTTCCACGCCCCAAAAAATGTGCAGGGCCGTATCGGCCTGGCTTTGCAGGCGCAGGTAGGCCCATTCCACCTGTGCTTCGCGGGCCGGCTGGTACAGCAGGGTCCACAGTAAGGCCATTGCCAGCAGGCCGCCACCGACCCAAAGCAGGAGTTTGAAGCTTTGGCGGAAAGCAGGCCGGGGGGTTTGTTGGGGGCTATGACGCATATTTCAGTGCCTTGAATTGTTGAGCCCTAAAGATGAGGTAGAACATGCATGCTTCCCGGCAAATAGGTAGGGGCATGTTACAGGTGTAGGAATTTGGGAAAAAATGTGGCGAAAGCTGGCAGCCTGGCCGTATATGCGGGCTTGTACCCACAGCCGCCTGCCGCCTGAGCAGGCGGTATTTCTATATCGGCATTGGCTGCTTACAGTTTTTTGTGTTTATTGTCGGTAGAAATAATAAGGGTATGAAGAAAACACCTCTTGCGCTGTGGCTGTACCTGGGGCTGCTCCTGCCAGTTTGCTGGTTGCAGGGCTGTGAAAGCTTTTGGGGCAGCGAAACGGATACAGATTTCCTCGACGTGCCCATATACAATGACCAGACGGTGGCTTACGTGCCCATACAACCAGTATGGGAGGGCTTTTCCCGTCCGGTGGACGTAGTGGCGGGCTGGGACGAGCTCATTTATGTAGCCGATGCTGGCACCGAAGAGGTGGTGAGTTTCGACCAGGCAGGCAATGAACTGGGGCGTTTTCCCGTACCAGGTCTTACGGCCATTGCGCAGGACCGCAGGCTGGACCTGCTGGCACTGGGCACCCGCGACACAGTGATCAGCAACACGGCTTTTCGCCTGCCAGCCCTGTACCGCCTGCGGCTGCGTGGGGCTGACGGCTATGGGCTGCAATATGCCAGGGTGGTGCGGGTGGTTATACATCCATTTTACTTCAAGTCGGGCACCCCCACCCAAAGCGATGAGGCCGTGAGCCTGAGGAGCATCAGTGTGCTGGCCGACAACCGTTATTACGTGTCGCGAAATGGCCCATCCAACAACCCCCTGAAGTTTGGCGGGCCGGATGATGCCGTGCTGTTGTTCAATGCACAGGACGAGTTTGTTACGCCCGTGCAGGTGAGCACGGCATTGGGCTTGTTCCGCGATTATTTTCGTAGCCCCCAGGGCATCACCACCTTTGCTGCGCCTCCCCAGAGCCCGGCGGTCAACCGCCGGGGCGATTTTATTTTCACCTCCACCGAGCCCAATAATGTCCTCAAGGTACAGATCATACGACTGGAGGAAAGTGCTGGCGGATCCAGCTACCGCCTGCTGCAAACCCTGGTGGGGGATACCTCCAAAGCCGATGATTTTCTTTACCGGCCCGGCCGCTTTGGCCGGCCGACCGATGTATGCGTAGCCGGCGATGGCACCAACTACATCTTTGTGGTGGATGTGGAAAAAGATTCCCTTTTTCAGTTTAATGCCCTGGGATACGAAGGCGTAAACCCGCCTGCCGGCTCCAGCAGCCGGAAGGCCATACGGGCTTCTTTCGGAGGCCGGGGACAGGGGCTCACTCAGTTCAACGAGCCCCGCGCAGTGGCCTACCTGCGCCAGATCGTATATGTGGCCGATGCAGGCAATGCGCGCCTGCTGCGTTTTAAACTCACTACAGATTTCGACTGAGGCTTCCTTAACCGCCACTTTCTATGAGTTCTTCGTACAGCTGCATCCATTGGGTGGTGGTGGTTTGGGGGTGGAATTTCTGCACGTGCTGGTACCCTTTTTCTGCCAGGGCAGCTGCCAGGTCCGGCTGGTCGAGCAGGCGGTCCATGGCATCGGCTATGCTTTCGGGCTGGTCGGGGTCCACGTACAGGGCGCCGGGTCCGGCGGCTTCGGGCAGGGAGGAAAGGGAGGAGGTGATGACGGGGGTTCGGCTGAACAGGGCCTCGATAGCGGGTAGGCCAAAGCCTTCATACACAGAGGGGTAGAGCAGCATGCGGGCCGCCTGATAGAGGGCGGGCAGGTCGCGGAAGTCCACCGGGCCGGGAAAAAATACCCGCTTTTCCAGCCCGTGTTGCCGCAGGTAGGTTTTCACCTTTTGCAGGTAGGCCTTGCCAGCACCTACCACCAGCAGCGGGAGGGCATGGCGGCAGGCCCGCAAGGCCTGCACCACCTGCAGCAGCCGCTTGCGGGGAATGACCGAACCCACGTACAGCATAAAATCCTGCGGCAGGCCGTAATGGGCCAATACCCGGTTTCTTTCTGTTTCATCCACCTGCTGCAAAAAACGCGCATCGCAACTCTGGTAAATGACGGTTACCCGGGAGGGCGGCAGGCCGTAGAAATGCAAGATGTCCTGACGGGTACTTTCGCTGATGGCTACCACTCGCCCGGCATGCCGGCAGGCATAGCGGAATTTCCAATCGTACAGTTGCCGGTCGATGGGCGAGTACAGCTGCGGATAACGCCTGAAAATGAGGTCGTGTATGCTCACTACGCTCTTTACAGAGGTTTTGTGCAGCCCGCGGGGAATTTCATGGCTCAGGCCGTGAAACAGCTGAATGCCTGCCCGCTGCAGGGCGCTGCCCAGGCCAAAGGTGCGCCACCAGCCGCCCGGCATGGCTGAAGGCTGATGCAGGGAAAATTGGGCTGGATCGAGAAAGGGAGCGGTGCGCTCGTTTTTTTTCACCGAAGGGGTAAACAGGTGGTAGGCATGCTGCGGATAGTAGGTTTTCAAATACATCAGCAGGCTGCGGCTGTAATTGCCCAGGCCGGTAAAGTTGTGAAACACCCGCTTGGCATCGTAGCCAATGCGGTAGCTGCCAGCTTCGTGCGCCATAGTGCCGCCAAAATTCCCAAAAATTTCCCGTATCCTCAAATCCATAAAATTCCGTAATTTGGCGGCATGACACTTTTATTCTTCTTCTTTTTCGTCTCCATCATATTTTCCTTCCTCTGCTCGGTGTGGGAAGCGGTCATTTTGAGCATCACGCCTTCTTACGTCAACCGCAAGCTGCAGGAGGGCAGCAGCACGGGCCAGCTGCTACAGGCCTACAAGCGCGACATCGACCGGCCGCTTTCGGCTATTCTCACCCTGAACACCATTGCCCATACCGTGGGTGCCATAGGGGTGGGAGCGCAGGCCGGGGCCTTGTTTGGCAGCAGGTCGTTGGACCTGGGCCTATTCTCCCTTTCCTTTGAATCCATTATTGCGGCGGTGATGACCCTGGCCATTTTGATTTTGTCGGAAATTATTCCCAAAACCATTGGCGCCAATATGTGGCGTCAGCTGGCACCTTTTACGGTGCGTTCCCTGCGCCTGCTGCTCTGGGTGCTGGCGCCTTTTGTGTGGCTGAGCCAGCTGCTCACCAAAAGCCTCAAAAAAGACAAAGACCGCCCCGTGCTCAGCCGGGCCGACTTCGCAGCCATGACCTACGTGGGGGCCGAAAGCGGTGCCCTGGATAAAAGTGAGTTCACCATTATCCAGAACCTCTTGCGCCTGGATCGGCTCAGCGTACGCGACATCATGACGCCCCGCTCAGTGATGGTGATGGCAGAGGAAAATACCCCTCTGGTAGAGTTTTATCAACAACACAAGCCCCTGCGTTTTTCCCGCATTCCCGTTTATAAAGAGCAGCCCGACAACATCACCGGCCTCATCCTCAAGGATGAACTGCTGCAGCAGCTGGCCGAAGACCAGCACCACAAAACCCTGGCCGACATCAAACGGGAAGCCATTTTTGTCAAAGCCACCGACCCCCTGCCCCAACTGCTGGAAGTGCTGATACACCAGCGCAAGCATCTGGCCATTGTGGTGGACCAATACGGTACGGTGGTGGGGCTGGTGAGCATGGAGGATTTGTTTGAAACCCTGCTGGGGCTGGAGATTATGGACGAATCCGATGCGGTGGAAGACCTGCAGCGCTATGCCCGCAGGCAATGGGAGGAACGCGCCAAACGCCTGGGGCTGCTGGATGAAAACGGAAGCAATACGGCAGAAGTAACTCCCGAAAAGTAAGGGGGCCTGTTGGCAGGCAGTTTGAGGCCCGTTTAGGAAAATGCTGCTTTTACTTTTATCTTTAACGAGATTACCAACCACTTACCTGTTATGAAAGCAAACAACTTGCGCCCTTTTCAAGCAAAGGTCTGGGAAAAATTAGCCCAGGATACCCTGCTTCCGCGACCGGAACTGGATCAATTAAGCATCAAGGAGGTCGAAACCCTGCTGCGCGATCCCCTGGGGCCGACCTCTGTGGTACGCTACAAACGCCCCATTGCAGAGGAGTGGCTGGTACAGATCCCCTTCTTACAGCTCATCAGGGAGTTTCTGCTGATGGTTGAGCAGGCGGGAGAAATGAAACTGACCCCAAAGGGAAATTTGAACCGGAAAACCTGCCATGAATTATATGGAAAAGGCCTGGTGAAAGACGAGCACATTGAGACGGGGTGGATAAAACTGAACAAGGAGGAGGACAGCATGGTACTACAAAATGTGAAGATCCTCAGCATCATGGCAGGCCTGGTGAAAAAGCGGAAAAACAAGCTGAGCCTGACCGCCAGAGGCACTAAACTCTTGGCAGAGGATGCCAGAGAGGCCCTGTTTAAACGCATTTTTGAGCTTAATTACAGCGAGTTTAACCTGGGGTATCACGACGCTTACCCCGAACAGGCGGCAGCTCAACGGCGCTTTGGATACTTCTTGTATTTATTGGTGAAGTATGGAGAGGAAATGAGGCCCCTGGATGTTTACATTGAAAAATACTTGCAGGCATTCCCCGATGATCTGTATCCTTTTGGAAATCGCCAGGATGCGAAAGGGTCTTTGACCTCTTGCTATTGGGTCCGGATATTCAAGCGCTTTCTTCTCTACTATGGCTTTATCGACTATACGACCAACCTCGTCCGGGGCGTGTTTGAAAGAGACATTAAGCTAAAAACAACAGCCCTGTTCAGGGGAGTTTTTGAACTCAAGCCATAAAAACTCGTCTTTCAGAAAAGATACCCCTCTCAGCTACAACTGAAATGTGGCGGGGTGTCCTACCCCCTCATTCATAATCCAAACAACCAACAACATGAAGAACATCATCAAACTGACTACCTGCCTGTTGTTTATGGCGGGCAGTGCATGCCTGTATGCACAAAATACCCAGGACACCCGCCTGCTGGCTTCGCCAGCAGTGAG
>RFHT01000238.1 GCA_003696835.1 Bacteroidota bacterium | reverse complement strand
TAACCCGGGCCATGCCCTGGAGGTTCAAAGCCGGGTGGCACAGGAGCTCTGCCATCGACTGAAAGCTTTTTTCTGCCCCAATTAATGGGGAGGGTATTTTTTCTGAGTCTTGTGTACCTTTGGGGTATGGAGGTGTACATTCGTGCCGAAAGCCCGGCAGATTACGACGCCATTGACCGGCTCAACGAGCTGGCCTTTGGCCAGCCGCAGGAGGCGGCGCTCATCCGCAGGCTGCGCCTGCGGACAGATTTCATTCCCCAACTGTCTCTGCTGGCCTTTCTTGAGGAGCAGGCAGTGGGGCATATACTGTTCAGCCCCATAGTTATCGAGCATGGCCAGGGCAGGCAGCCTGCCCTGGCGCTGGCGCCTATGGCCGTACACCCGGCGCATCAGCGCCGGGGCATCGGCAGCCGGCTGGTGCGGCAGGGGCTGGAGCGCGCCCGCGCGCTGGGACATGCTTCGGTCATTGTGCTGGGCCATGCAGCCTATTACCCGCGTTTTGGGTTTCAGCCTGCTGCCCGCTGGGGCATTGAGCCGCCTTTTGACGTGCCGTCGGAAGTGTTTATGGCCCTCGAACTGCGGCCCGGCGCACTGCTTGCGGGCAGGGTGCGTTACCCCCCCGAATTTGCGGAGGTATAAGCGTGGCAGATTTGGAAAATATGCTAACTTTAGCCACATGTTAGTGCCCAACAGTTTTCTGCACCTGCCCTTCCACTTTGACCCTGATAAGCTGAAAGCCGAGCTACGCAGCTGTCTGCAACAGAGCTGGACTCCCCACTTCAACCCCAGGGACTACCGGGGGGAGTGGAACATCATAGCCCTGCGGTCGCTGGGCGGAAGGGAACACCACATCACGGCCTATCCCAATCCTTTTTATCAAAACACTCCCTTGCTGCAAAAATGTCCCGCCTTCCAGGAGGTGCTGGAGGCTTTTGAGTGCGAAAAACATGCCGTAAGGCTGATGGCCCTCATGCCCGGAGGCTACATACGGGAGCACTGCGACGATGGGCTGGAGTATGAGGGCGGTATATTTCGCATTCATGTACCCATTACCACCCATGCACAGGTGAGTTTCCGGCTCAACGGACAGCTGATACCCATGACGGAGGGCAGCTGCTGGTACGCCAACTTCGAATTGCCCCACGCCGTACAGAACCGGGGCAGCGCCCCCAGGGTGCACCTGGTGATGGACTGCCTGCGCAATGCCTGGTCGGATGCCCTGTTTAAAGCCAATGGCTATGTGTTTGGCGCTGCCCCTGCCAAAACCCAGACCATCAGGCCGGAAGATATTCCCCTGGTGATCGACAGCCTGCTCCAGATGGGTACAGAAGCTGCATTGAAGGAGGTAGCGCGCCTGAGGAGGGTAAATAGCAAAAAAATATGATCATTGTACCTCCTATAAAATCACAGGGAATAAAAACCAAGTTGGTTGATTGGATCAGATCCAGCATGGAAGGGGTAAAATATGAAAGGTGGGTAGAGCCATTTATGGGAACGGGGGTTGTGGGGTTCAACCTCAGACCTCCAAAAGCATTAATGTGTGATAGCAATCCCCATATCATCCATTTTTATCATGGAATCAAGACAAAAGAAATCACTGCTTCAAGGGTGAGAAAATTTCTGACTAAAGAAGGGAATAAATTATTAGATTCAAATGGTACTTATTACTACGAAGTGCGAAGCAGGTTCAATGAAGAAGGTAATCCGCTGGATTTTTTGTTTTTGAGCCGGTCTTGTTTTAATGGAATGATGAGATTTAACCGTAAGGGAGGGTTTAATGTTCCATTTTGCAAAAAACCCAATCGATTTGCCCAAGCATTGGTTACCAAAATATCTAATCAGGTAAAAAATGTTGCTCAGCTAATAGAATTAGGAGACTTTACCTTTAAGCACCAGGATTTCCGCCAAACCCTGAAAGAAATCAATGAATCTGACCTGGTCTATGCTGACCCACCATACATTGGCAGACATGTTGATTATTTTGATTCCTGGTCCGAGGAGGAAGAAAGGTTATTGCACAATGGCTTAAATCAATCAAAGGCAAAGTATATGCTGTCAACATGGTTGAGCAATAAGTACCGTACCAATGAGTATTTATTTTCCATCTGGAAAGACTCCTTTATTTCTTCCAAAGAGCATTTTTATCATGTAGGAGGCAAAGAGAAAAACAGAAACTCAGTAACGGAAGCCCTTATTTCAAATGTGCCACTGATGCACAGCATTCCTACCAATTCTATGAAATTAAGGATTGCCAGAGGAGAATCTCAACTAACTTCCAGCAAACAAAGGTATCCAATCCCTGTTCAGCTCAGCATGAATTTACAGGAAGAGGAGCCCGGTCGCGGCCTGGGTGGGCATTCGTGAAAGTGGTGGTGTGGGTGGTTGGCAGCCGGCGGTTTGTTCCGCTTTGCAGTTGTTCATGTGTGCAATGCATTGTATCTGCCTGTATTTGAAAAGAGCTGAAAAAAGGCTTAACATCAGGCTGGCAAATTTGCCCTTAAGCTGCTGGTCTTTACGGGGTGAATGTTGTATATTCAATGTCCGGTTTAAGCTCAAACAATGATAAGCAACGAGACATGACCTTACTCCAAACTTCTTCTGCACCTGAATTTCTGTTGTTTCTGGGGCGCTTTCATCCCCTCATTGTGCATTTGCCCATTGGCATATTGTTG